>JADFZD010000084.1 GCA_015232705.1 Magnetococcales bacterium
TTCCTGACCCTCTCTTTTTTCACCAGTAAAAACAATACATTCAAAGCTTGATGCGGTTTAAGGCAATAAAAATCATACCATCAAATTCAAAACCTCAGGGCTTCGCCCCGAACCTCACCAGGGGCCACGGCACCCTGGATCCCATCCGTTTTACGCCTTCCTTTCCCCCCACCCCCCAAAAAAAAGCGCCGCTCGCAGGTCTCCCCACGAACGGCACCATACCTCTAGAACCACAATAACCCCATCAACCCATCCCGCACATGCCTCCCGCACACCCGCCCGACGCACATGGCGAAGCCGGCGGTGGCGAAAAACTCCGGGACCCGGAAACCTGAACCCCACCCGTGGTCAAAATCTTACGCACGCTCTCCGCACCACACTCCGGACAAACCTTTAGCGGCGGCGCAGACATGGGATGATCCTTCTCAAAGGAAATACCACAGGCATCGCATTTGTAATCATAAAGCGCCATGGTCTCTCACCTCACCCACTGATCTCAACGATTGACACGCCGCTCCACCCGAACCTTCACCTCAGGAATGATGTCCGGATGCAAGCGAATACGAACCACATGCTCCCCCAACGTACGAATCGGACGCGGCACGTCAATCGAACCACGCGGGGTCTCAATGCCACGCTCCGTGAAGAAACCCGCAATGTCGGAATTGGTCACCGATCCAAACAACTTGTCACCCGAACCGGCAGGGCGATCCAAAACCACATCGACACCGGCAATCCGCACCGCCAAAGCTTGCGCACGCTCCAGAATCTCCTGCTGACGCGCCTCGAACGCCAACCGCTCGGACTCAAACCGCTCCAGATTCCGCTTGGTAGCCGGCAACGCCTTGCCCTCCGGAATCAGGAAATTGCGACCATACCCAGGACGCACCTGAACCACGGATCCCAAATCACCCAATTTGCCAATCTTTTCCAACAGAATCACTTCCATGGCTATTCACTCCCAGGGGAATCGTCCCCGTCATGGCTGGTACGAAAGAAACGTTCGCGAAAATCAACCCAGATATCAAACAGGCCCACAGCCGCCACACACAACACGACTTGATGCCAGAAAAACAAAGCCAGATAAAACAACGTGCGCCATACACCGGATACGGAGTAACGCCGGAATCCGGCCTGAAAAATCGCCATCCCCTGCAAAAAGTAAAGGATGGAACACAGCAGAAAAAGATTGGCACCCAACTGCCTGGAAAAGCCATGAGCGGCATAGGCAAGCACCCCGGCGGCAATCACCACCCAGACAAACTGCGGCGGCGGTCGCCACTCAGTGAGGTCCTCACCCGCAAACAGACCCTCCCCACCCCACTGACGCACCAGAAAACGGGCTGCCAACAGGTTGCTGACATGCATCAGAAACCATCCTGAAACCACAAAGGCCGGCATGAGCAATGCCAGCATCTCCAGGATCGGCGCCAGGACAGAACGCGCCTCGGTCAAGACTACGGCATTGCCACCCTCCTTGGCAATGGCAGCAAGTACCTTGGTCTTGAACCCATCGAGCTGCAAGGCGGTCTCCGCCTGCAAATCGATCCCCATCACCAGCGACCAGACAAACAACAACAACAATGAACCCATGCCCAACAGAAAAGCGACCACCAAACATTGGTGGACGCGCCATCCGGCACGGATCATGTGAGCCGCCACCATGGGAAAACCGAAAAACAACAAAAACGCCGTGATGGGAAAACGCATTCCCTCCCCGAGCAGGAACGCCCCGACCACCGGAATGGTCGCGCCGATCCAGGCCGATTGAGATCCGCCCCAGAGCGCGGTGAGCAACACCGGCAAAGGGGCAAAGATCTGCAAAGGCACAAGCACGGGCAGACCCATGGGAAGAATCATCAACACCAGGGCCTGGGTACCGGCAAATACCGGATTGGTCACCCAACTGAGCGGACGCATGTCACGGCCTCCGACCGGAGTGGCCGATACCGACTCACTTGACCAGATGCGGCAACAAAGCGATGTTGCGTCCGCGCTTGATCGCCTTGCTCAGACGACGCTGATGGGGGGCGCAAACACCGGTGATCCGGCTGGGAACGATCTTGCCACGCTCGGTGATAAAACGCAGCATCAGCTTGGGATCCTTGTAATCGATCTCCAACGCCTTGTCGGCACAGAAGACACACACCTTGCGACGGCGGAAGAAGGGACGACGGAAGCCGCCACCGGCTGCCGGAGCGCCCGCAGCGGCACCAGCACCCGCCGGACGGGAACCGCCACCCGGACCACCGCCGCCGGGACGACCCGAACGACCCATGCCCGGACGGAATCCTCCGCCAGGACGGCCCGAATAACGGGACGATCCACCATCGTTGCCCGCATTGTTCTCATTGGAATCGTTGTCTTGATCGGACATAGTCAACTTCCTCATCAATCGATATGGTTGGCGTCTCATCCGAAAGGTTGCGGACAAGTCGCACGAATGATTCACGAACACCAAATATGGACAGGAGCTTCCCAAGAGGCTTTTGCGATCATCAGACTTACGCGGCCAGACTCACGAGGAGAGCTGTTGGATCTGGATGGCAAGCAACTCCAGACGACCCCAGCGGATCCGATCATCGCGAATCCACCTTTTTTGATTGAGTCGTCCCTGCACCCGCAACGTCGTGCCGACCGCGCATGCGCGATACTGCTCGGCCAACGCACCCATGGCCACCACCACCATACGCGCTTCCAGACGCAGGCCCGGTTCCGGATCGTCATGGATGGAGAGGTGCTCCAACTCCAGCGTGGCTACCGCCCGACCAGCGGGGGTGACCCGGAAATCGACCGGTTCGATCAGTCGTCCCGCCAATTCGACGGAATTGGCGGCCAGAGTCTCTTCCACCTCGCCGGAGAAACAAGCAGGTCGAGTCTCCCCAGCCATGTTCACCCGCCTTTCCACCCGTCACGGGATGCATCCCAGGCCAGACCACAACCCGGGGTGAATCGCCAAGCCCTCGCGCACGCCGGGGACCCTCCCACGCCATGCACGCCGTGTATTCCCCCTTGCGGGAGTTCCACAGCCGGGTCAGACCTCTTCCAGATCTTCCTCATCCTCGTCATCGCCGAACTCTTCGTCCGGCTCGCCATACCCCTCGTCGCCGGGCAGCAGACGCTCGGACTCCTCGGAGCCGCGATCGGCGGATGGCGCCAACGGTGACGGATTGAGATTGGCACTCTTGACGCGAATGTTCTGGAACTTCAACACATCCTCGTCGATCATCAAACGGGCTTCAAGGTTGGCGATCAGCGCGCCACCCCCTTCGACCAGATTGAAGACATAATAGCCTTTGGTGTTCTTTTTGAGTGGATAGGCCAGTTGACGGCGACCCCACATCTCGTGCAGCAGAATCGTACCGCCATTGGCGGTGATGATCTCGGCCACGCGAGTTGCGACCTGTTCCACCTGTTCAGTGGTCAGATCCGGACGTACAATGAAGATGGACTCGTAATAAGCCACGGCGCCTCCTTTCGGTTTGTTTCGGACGGCTGGCCCCAAGGGGGCATCCCCAGGAGCAAGGAGTTAATAGGCTTCAATGATGAAGAAAACACACCATTGTTACAACATGGAATCAGGAAATCAAGAGAATATCATTTTCCCCTGGAAAAATTCCGTCGAATCTCCGGATATTCTCCCCTTTTTCACCACACGCCAAGGCGGGGTGAGCCAGGGCAACTGGGCAGGATTCAATCTTGGGGATCATGTCGGGGATGATCCTGCGCATGTGGCGCGCAACCGGGAATCTCTCCTCGCCGCCCTTGCCCCCCACGCCACCGAACTGGCTCTGGTCAACCAGGTCCACGGGAGTGATGTCGTCATCGCCGGTTGGGACGGCCCCCGTCCCAACGCCGACGCCGTGATCACCGACCGCCCAGGCGTGGTCGCGGCGGTCCTTACCGCCGATTGCACACCGGTGCTTTTCGCCGATCCAAAACGGCGCATCGTTGCCGCCGCACATGCCGGTTGGCGCGGCGCGGTAGGCGGAATCCTGGAGAATACCCTGGAGCTTTTATTGAAAAATGGGGGAAGTATGGAACAAATGCAGGTGTTGATCGGTCCATGCATTGGACCGTTACATTACGAAGTAAGTACTGACTTTCGAGAACATGTAATTATTGCAACACAGGATAAAATTGGCATGGATTGCCAAAAATTCTTTTCTATGGAGAAGAATTCCGCTAAACTGGAATTTGATTTACCTGGATACGTCCTTGCACGGCTCATCAAGACCGGAATTGACGCTCGTCAAATCATCAATCTGGAACAATGTACCTATGCCCTGGAATCCTTTTTCTTCAGTCACCGCCGCGCGGTTCATCGACACCAAGACCCTTGCGGACGACAATTGTCCGGCATCCTGGTTGTCCCTCCCCGGTAACTTGCATGATGGGGGGAGCACCCTCACCCCACCTGTTCCGAGGGGGTCTCTTCGGGAGGTCCATGGTAACCGGCTGACCCTGTTTCTTTGGCTCACGGTCGCCGTCACTTTCTCCCCCATCAGCGCCAAGGCCGACACCCCTCTGGATCGCCTGATCACCAAGATCGCCATCCAGGAGAACCTCGATCCCGATCTGTTGCGGGCCGTGGTGGCCACAGAATCGGACTTCAACAACGAAAGCGTTTCGCCGGACGGCGCCATAGGCCTGATGCAGCTCATGCCTGAAACCGCCAAGTTCGTCGGGGTCAAAAACATCCACAACCCGGAGCAGAATCTGCGTGGTGGTGCCCGTTACCTCGGGCAGATGCTCAAGCAGTTCCCCAAAATCCCTCACGCCCTGGCTGCCTACAACGCCGGACCCAAAATCGTGGAACGCTATCAGGGGGTTCCACCCCTCACCGAAACCCAGCGCTATGTGGGCAAGGTACTCGATTACTATCAAAAAAGTTCACATGGCAAACAACGGACCCATGCCTCCAGAAAATCTCTGGACGACAAATCCTCCTCCCAAAGACTGGCGCGTCTCAAGGGACAGGATATCCCATCGAAGGCAGCCCGTCCGCCCACGCCCAACCTGTCCATTCAGCGCACCAATGTCCAGGCACGGCATGATCTCGTCACCTCTTCGGCGAACAACGGCAGACGTATCCCGCAATTCGCCATGGCCCTGAGTGAACCGGTCGATGGTGAATCCGTTCCAGTCTTGCGTGCTGCCCAGTGAGCGTATTCCGCTCGTGGAGCCGTCGCTCCTGACGCTACCTTGCACAGAGTCGTGCATCGTTGAGGCTTTGTATGAAAAAAGCGGGCCAGTTCATTCGGCCCGTTTTTCTTTTCCGACCTCGCTGGTCGAAGCAGCCGTCATCATCCCCCTCATTCCCCGTGAGCGGAGCTGGGATCTGCTTTTCATCCGTCGCACCGAGGGTATTGCGCATCATCCTGGGCAGATCGCCTTTCCTGGCGGTCGTGCCGAGGCTGAGGATTCTTCCCCTTTGCACACCGCTTTGCGGGAGATGGACGAAGAGTTGGGAATCCGGCTTGATGCCTCGTCCATATTGGGATTTCTACCCCCGGCCCAGACGCAGAAGAGCGGCTTCTTGATCCACCCATTCGTGGCCAGGCTGGATGCGCCGTTTATTCTCAAGCCTGACCCGGGTGAGGTTTCGGGTACGATTCTCATTCCCTTGCTATTCTTTCTCGAAAAGGTCAATCTCTCTCCCAGCGCCGAGCATTTCGACCATCAAGGCAACGTTGTCTGGGGAGCGACCGCCAGAGTCATGACGCAATTAAGTGTCGCACTTTTGACGAGAATGGGATGCGCATCCTGATTTTTACGACGCTTGGGTTTATCACCCTGTTCGGTCTGATCTACGGAATCGGCATGATTTGGCGTGCGTTGCATCCTGCTTCCGCGCCGGAGCCGATGCCTGTTCCGTCATGGCTGGATGGACGGTTGGGGCGTTGGTTGGCGTTGGTGGTGGTATTGAGTCTGCTTGGATTGGTGGTGGAGGATATTTTCACCACGCGGGGGGATCCAGGGGAGCATCAGCCGCCGCCGCGATTGGCCCAGCCGGCGGTCAAGAAGTCGTAGTGAAAGTGGTGGCCTGAAGAAGACAGAGCAACATCCTGAGGTGCAGGGGGATTATCCCTCTGGAGCATTCCAAGGGCAAAGCCCTCGGGATTTTGGGTTTTATCTTTAATCTTTGATCTAACGTAACCAATCAGGCCCCCTACTATTACAGGGGTCCGGGGACCGAAGGTCCCC
>JADFZD010000085.1 GCA_015232705.1 Magnetococcales bacterium
GGCCTGACTGAGGAGCGGCGCACGGGTGCGTGTTGGCGGGAAATCCGTCTCGACACCTGGGGCACGGCGGGTGGGATTCTGATAAGGTCCGATGCCGTGGCGACGGTTCCTGCCGATTTCGACTGCATTGTGCCGGGGGGCGGGCCGGAGGGAACCCTGGCGGTGGAATTCACCGCCCCCGACATGGCGCCCGTGCGTCTGGTCCTGAACGGCGCCCGGCTGGCTTTGCCTGACGATGCGCCACCATTGCGGTCGCCAGCCGATTATAATCTGGCGTTCATCGGACGGAATGGTTCCGTTCTGAAATCCTTTCCCGTCCAGACCATGGCCGGCGACAGCCCTGGTGGACGATGCATATTGCGGATCGACTGATCGGGCCGCATCCCCATCGGCGCAACCGCAACCATATGCGGTTGCCGTGGTTTCGTGCGGCTATCGTATCGCTGTGTTGCGCCTCGGCGTTGAGTCTGGTTCTGGTGTTCGGCGCAGTGACGCCGCTGGATGGTCTGCTGGCCGATCTGGGGCGCCTGGTCGGGTGGCGAGCCGTGGGGAACCCGGCCTCGGCCAGCGACCGCGTGGCCGTTCTGGCCGTGGACCGTTCGACCCTTGATGCTCCCGAGGCTCAGGATTACCCCCGTGCCATGTTCAGTCCGCTGTGGGCTCAGGCGCTGCAGGCGGCCAATGATGCCGGAGCGGCGGCCACGGCCTTCGACGTGATCTTCAATTACAGCATCGGCTCGTCGCTGATCCCTAATTTTGACCGGCCGTTTCTGGAGATCCTGGCCCGCTACCGGGAAACCACCGTCATTTCCCGCAGTGGCGAGACCGTGCCCGTCTTGCCTTTCGCCTTGGCCGTTGGGGCGCCCGGCGATCCCTGGGGTGTCGCGGTGTCCGATCTGGTCAGCGGGGTGGATGGAGTGGTGCGGCAGGCTCCGCCCTATTTTACGGATTCCGAAGGCAATCATCATGCTTCGCTGTTTGCAGCGGCCCTGCACAAGGCGGGCTATCAGGTTCCGCAGCAGCCGGTGCGGTTCTCGGTGGACGTGCCGTTGGAACAGATCGTTCCCGAATATCCCTTGATCGACATCATCCGCTGTTCCCGGACCCCACAGGGCATGGAGGTGCTGCGCCGTCATCTCGGCGGGCGCATCCTGTTCATCGGCAGCGCCTTGCCGGAGGAGGACCGGCACTATGCTCCCGATCACTACATGCGCCCGTTCCTGGATGAGGAACCGCCGGTTCAGGTGGCGCGCAACGGCGACTGCGTCCTGCACCGTCTGGCGGCCTCGTCGCCGCATTCGCGCAGCGTTCCCGGCGTGGCCATCCACGCCGCGGCCACCGATGCCGTGGCACGCGGCAAGAGCGAGCACCCCGTATCGCCCCTGACCGTAATGGCCGTGGTTGTGTTGGTGTCGGGCCTGACCTCGTTCGCCTGCCTGGCTCTGTCTCCCTGGTGGTCCATGGCGGTTGTCCTGGGCGGCGGGCTGGGCCTGACGGGGGTGTCGTGGCTCGGGCTGCAAACGGGACTATGGCTGCCCCTTGCGCAGCCGTTGCTGGCGCTTCTGGTCTCGCTGTTCGGCACCTTGTTCATCCGCTATTGGTTCCACGACCGCCTGCGGCGGCAATGGCTGAAGCAGTTGAAGGCGGTGCAGGCTGAGCGCAAACTGGCCGAGGAACGGCGTAAGGCCGCCGAATCCGCCGACAGGATGAAATCGGATTTCCTGGCCACCATGAGCCATGAAATCCGCACCCCCATGAACGGCATTCTCGGCATGGCGCGGCTCGTGCTGGATTCTCCGCTGACCGGGGAACAGCGCCATCACTTGACCGTGCTGCAATCCTCGGCCCAGTCGTTGCTGACCATCCTGGACGACATCCTGGATCTGTCCAAATTGGAGGCGGGGCAGATCGAGTTCGAGGCCATTCCCTTCCATCTGGGCAGCCTGCTCGACGATATCGTGGCCTTGATGCGGGAACGGGCGGCGGCCAGGAACCTGCGCCTGACCGCCTCCATCGCGGCGGATGTGCCGGTTTGGTTGCGTGGCGACCCCGCACGGTTGCGGCAGGTGATGCTGAATCTGGTGGGAAACGCCATCAAGTTCACGGAACAAGGTGGTGTGACCATCGAGGTGATGCAGGTCCAGGCGGACAGTGGCCGGGTCGATGTGGAATTCGCCATCAGCGATACCGGCATCGGCATCGATCAGGATGGCTGCGCACGGCTGTTCCGGTCGTTCAGCCAGGCGGATTCCTCGATCTCCCGCCGTTTCGGCGGCAGCGGTCTGGGCTTGGCCATCTGCAAGCGGCTGGTGGAATCTCAGGGCGGGGACATCGGTGTTTCCAGCTTGCCCGGACAGGGAAGCCGTTTCTGGTTCCGCCTGGGATTCATTCCATCGGAAGCTCCGAGGGAAAACCGGGCGGCTCGGGATCTCCCGGCCTTGCCGCCCCTGTCTCTGCTGGTGGCCGAGGATCACGAGGTCAATCGCCTGGTGATCGGCACCTTCCTGTCCAAGCTCGGCCATACCGTCACCATGGTCGCCAATGGCCGGGAGGCGGTCGAGGCTCTGCGCCATGCCGCCTTCGATCTGGTGCTGATGGATATGCAGATGCCGGAGATGGATGGAGTTTCGGCAACACGGATCATCCGTGCCATGCCGCCGCCGATGGGGAGCGTGCCCATCATCGCCCTGACGGCCAATGCCCTGCGGGATGCGGTCGAACTCTGCCGTCAGGCGGGCATGAATGCCCATGTGGCGAAGCCCATAGAGTACGATCGACTGCTGCAGGCCATGTCCGACGTGCTGGGTTCTGGGCCTCATTCCACCCAGGCGGGAATCGTGACTGCCGCCCCCCTGGGGCCGGAAGCCGAACCGCTTTTGCATCAGGCCAATCTGAACGACCTTTTATCCGTCATCGGCGCCGACGAGGTTGGGAAGTTCATCATCATGCAGGCATCCCCCGCGTTGTGGGCGGAGTTCCAGGGGTTTCACGACGCCGTGCGGGCGCATGATCCGGATCGTGCGCGGAACAGCGCGCATGCCTTGGCAGGAATCGCGGGCACCGTCGGTGGGCGCCGGTTGGCGAAAATGGCCCGCGATGCCCAGCACATGAACGATGAGTGTTTCGAGGAAAATCTGGTCGAAGAATTCCGCCGGACCTTGGCGCAGACTCTTGACGCCCTGCGGGACTATGCCGGAAATCAGAGGGTGTAGCGTCAATCCTGACGCGGATCGCCATTCCGCCCTCTGGTAAAGACCAGCCGCTCCACTCCGCCATCGGGATAGTGGTACAGGGTCACATTGTAACCGGCGGTCATGCCGTTACGTCCGTCCATGTTCATTCCCAGGGGACTGACCGTCAGTGGGCTTTCGTCCTTGCCGGCGCGGAGCAGAATGGGGGTGGGGTAGGGTATCTGTACCCGGGAGACGGCTCCCCCCGACCGGCGCAGGGCGTACATCCACCCATCCACGCGTTCGGGCAGATCAGACACCCGGAAACCTTTATTCACGGTGACTTCCACCGTTCCCGCCTGTGTGCCGAGCGCATCCGAGAGGGAGGTGTCGAAGGATTGGCTGTCTGAATAGGTGATCGCCCTGTGTCCATCCGGCGCCACCCCCTGGGCTCGGCCGCTCACGGGGAGTGCAGCCAATATCAGTATCAACGCAAGGGCATTCGCCCGATGGAGTGCTTTCATATTCCACAATGGCTCCGGTACATATCGTAATACCGTTTCTATCATAGATAAGGATTTTCAATATCACTGAATGTGAATAGTATTACCATTCCTTCTTTCCAGGTCCATGTTTTCTGGATCGTATCACATGCAAGAACTCAGGCGTCTTATCGTCGTTCTGGTCTGCGTTGCCATTGCCCACGCGCTTCCCGCCCTTCCGGCCGCTGCGAATGAGGCCGCGGCAGCGAAGCTGCTTCTGCGGGGGCAACAGGCGCTAGCTCGGGGCGATGCAGACGGGGCTGCCTGGGAACTGGACGCGGCGCGGCGGCAGGCGGTGGCCGAAAGCGACCCTCATACCGAGGCTCTGGCCCTGGTCGGTCAGGCCAATGTGTTCCTGGGGCGGGGGGACCGGGATGGCGCCTCGCAATTGCTGGATCTCGCCCTGCGTCAGGCCCGCGCCAACGGCTTGCCGGATGTGGAAAACAACGTTCTGGTCAACAGAGGCGTCCTGCTGAGTCTGGCGGGGCGTCCGGGGGCGGCGGCGAAATCCTTGCGTATGGCCTTTGATCGGGCGGTTTCATGGCCTTCTCTACGCTTGCAGGCGGCCATCTATCTGGCCCGTATCGCCATGCGGTCGGGGGATCGGGACGAGGCGGAACGGTGGATGGGCGCGGCCATGGAGGTGCATGGCCAGTTGCCCAGGGATGAGGCCTGGACCGGCCCTTCTTTGGCTTTGTCCAAGCTGCTGCTGGATGCCGCCGCCCATGACGCTCGCAATGAGGCGTTGTTGATCGACGCGGCCCAGATGGCTCGACAGGCCGGCGATATGCGCGGGGAAAGCCATGCCCGTGGCTATCTGGGGCAATTGCTGGGGCGCCTGGACCGACGGGATGAGGCCTTTTCCCAAACCCGTCAGGCCATCTTCCTGGCCGAAACCGGAGCCTATCCCGAGCTTCTGTATCAGTGGCAATGGTCCCTGGGCCGATTGGAGCGGCAGTCCGAACGGCCCGAGCGTGCCGTGCTGCGTTACCGTGAAGCCATCGCCACCCTGACGCCGGTGCGCATGAAGATGCCCGCGGTCGATCCGGCCAGCGGCGACCCCGTCTTCCGCCGTAAGGTGGGACCGCTTTATTCCGAACTGGCCGATCTTTTGCTGCGCGGCGCCGATGCCGCCGGGGATGATGGCGAGCGTCAGCGTCGGCTGGAGGATGTCCGCGACGTGATGGAGCAGTTCAAGACCGCCGAGTTGGAAGACTATCTGCACAGCCCCTGCGCCATCGCTGTGGAGGGGGAGGCCGGCTTGCTCCATCCCGCCCCCGGCACCGCCATCTTCTATCCCATCATTCTGGAGGATCGTCTGGAACTGCTGCTGCAGACCCCGGCGGGGTTGAGCCACCATGCCGTCGCGGTCGACGCGGCAACCTTCCGTCGCGAGGTCCTGGGGTTCCGGCACTCTCTTGAGAATTATTCCCTGGGCGATCAGGCCCTGGACGAGGGACGCAGGCTGTATGACAGGCTTATCCGCCCCATCGAGGCGGAATTGACCGGCGCAGGCATCCACACGCTGCTTTTTCTGCCCGACGATGTGTTGCGCCTTGTTCCCCTGTCGGCATTGTCCGACGGGCAACGCTTCGTGCTGGACTGGCTGGCGGTCGGAGTCGTGCCGGGATTGCGCATGACCAGCCGGTCCGGGCATGGGGCGCGGGGCCAATCCGTTCTGCTGGCGGGGCTTGGCAAGCCCGTGAACGGCTTTCCCGCCCTGCCCGGGGTGGCGCAGGAGATCGCGGCCGTTTCCGCCATCTATCCTGCGGATATTCTGCTGGACGACCATTTCATTCCGTCCAATGTCGCCCGCGGGATCCGCAGCGGAAATTTCAGCATCATGCATTTCTCCTCCCATGCCGTGTTCCGGGGCGATCCCAGGAACAGCTACATCCTGACCTATGGCGGTCGTCTCACCCTGGATGAGTTGGAACGGTTCGTGCGGGATGGGGCCGGCAAGGGCCACAAGATCGACCTGCTGACGCTGAGCGCGTGCGAGACGGCGGCGGGCGACGACCGCTCGGCCCTGGGGCTGGCCGGGGCGGCGGTCAAGGGCGGGGTGCGCAGTGTGTTCGGTTCCTTGTGGCCCATCGCGGATGCGGCGGCCAGCAGCCTGTTGCCGGAATTCTATCGGGCATTGAAGGATGACGGCATCTCCAAGGTGGAGGCGTTGCGCCGCGCCCAGATGGTTCTTCGCACCAATCCAGAATTCGCCCATCCCTCGCTGTGGTCGCCGTTCGTCATCGTGGGGGATTGGCAATGAGGCGAACCATCGGATGGGCGCTGTTCGCCGCCTCGGTTTCCGGTGCCGTTCCTGCCTTGGCCGCGCCGCCCACCACAGTGCAAACCGACGGCAGCGTCCATAGTGCCGGATCGGCCTGCGGCGTGTCCTGTTCCGCCAGCCAGTCGGGTAACAGCTTCACCATTCCCCTCAGTATGGGGCAGCAGACGGGGG
>JADFZD010000086.1 GCA_015232705.1 Magnetococcales bacterium
TCCAGGGCCTGGACGCTGTGTTTGTAGAAACCGAGCAGATGGGTGGCCGCGTCGGGACGCGCTTTGGCCAGATAGGTAAGTGCTTTGGACATGCGAGGGTGTATCCTTGTTCTAAGTGTGTATGGGTTCAGAATGGGGCTGGTGTGTCGTCTTGAGATGGGATACAGCTTAGCGCGGATGATATTGTCGGGTCAACGCGTCTCTGGCGGGTTGATTGAGGGGTCTGTGAGTTGTGGTGCGGGTTTGTTGGGATGTGGATCGATTTGTTTGATGCATTGGATGGCGGATGTTGATGGGTGCGGGTGTGATGCTGGAGTGCAGTGGGGCGCTTGTTTTTGTGCGTTTTTTTTAACGAATTATTATCTTAATGATCAGTTGTTTTATTTCTTTAAATATATTATTTTTGAATTGAATAATTTATTGAATTTATTAATAAGAAATATCGATAAAATTTGCGCGAGATCAAAGGGGATCAATTTCTTATCAAATGTAAGAAAATGCATTGACCCGACAATCGGTACGGTTATATGCTGCAACGCAGAAGGGATTAATGCAATACAGACCGTCCTGTTTTTCCAGTCGCGGGATCTTCCAATCAATTCAACGTATTGATGATGAGGGGTGTCATGGATACGATGCAACCCGATGCCTATATCGTGCCATCCAGTGGTTGGTCGGGCGTTCGGGGCCGATGGCCCCTGGTGGCGCTGGCAGAGGCGAGTTCGGCGGACGAAACCGAGTTGCCCATGGGGTTGACACCCGAGTTCCTGTTTGATTTGTGTCAATTTCACATGGCATGGTTGAGCCGGATTTCGGGTCTGAACCAAAAGGAAGCCAAGCGACGTGTCGTGGCACTGTTGAAGTCCGGGCGGATCGGCTATCAGGATGACGCCGGCAATAAACGCATTTTGCCGGAAGATGCCATATTGTGGGTGATCCGGCATGCCTGATCTTTATCGGGTGCAGGATGACAGCTCGACTTTTGGAGGTATCGCCCTCATGGTAATTTCCAGGGTCATGCATGCTCTATAAAAATGAAGTCGTGGAGGTCTTTGGTTTGTCTTGGAATTCCTGCCCGCTGGCCAGACTCGCGTTAAGGGATGTTTGTGTTTTTTTAGGCAGGGGGTGAAAAAAAATCGTTTGCTTTTGGCCTGGATTGTGATATATGCTATAAAATGAGTCGGCAGTCGTATCGAGAGCACGGCCTAGTCTGCATGCTGTAGGGCGTTCTGCCAATATGTTTAGCAACCATCAGGAACAAAGTGAGAGTAACATGGCAGATCGTGAGACTGGAACCGTCAAGTGGTTCAACGAGGGCAAAGGCTTTGGCTTCATCGAGCGGGCCGGTGGCAAGGGGGACATCTTCGTCCATTTCAGCGCCATCGCTGGCTCTGGATTCCGTACCCTGACCGAAGGTCAGAAGGTGGAATTCAATGTGGTCGCGGGCGACAAGGGTCCCAAGGCGGAAAACGTCGTCACCTTGTAACTTGCATGATGGGGGGAGAAACTTCTTACCCCAACCGTGAAACGCTTGGCGCTTTTACGGTAAGCTCTAGCTGACCCAAAAGACGATCTGGCGGGATCGACAGCGCCTGAATGGCGCGTCGATCCCGCTTTGAAAGTCAATTTAATTTTTTTATAGAATTAATAGTTGACTGGTTGGTTTGTTGGTCGTGGGTGCAAAGCGCCGCGTTCCAGACATGCCGGGCCAGGACGGTCATGCGACAGGCATCGATGTTGGGGTGCCTGTTTGCAGTGGATCGGCAGGGTGAGTCCCTGTGTGTGACGACACTTTGCGTCAGCGGCCTTGTTACGGCGTTGCGACGCCCCTTCGTGGCTCACTACCTCGTGTCTGCGGGGCGTCGCGTCTTGTCTGAGGGCGTACTGCCTGCACAGGTCAACACGCCATGAATCACGACGATCTGACGGCAATTTTTTCATCCCAGATCCTGCGGTTGCGAATGATGGCATGAGCCAACATATTGGTTCATCTGGTGCATGGTAAGAAATCGACGTTGCCTTGTCGACCATGAGGCTTGCTTGCGATGTGCCGGATGGATCAAGCGGTTGTCTCAGGTGCGCGTTCACGACTGCCGGATCTGGGTTCATGAATCTTGATCAAGGGCGATTCCATATGGCATCCAGACTCGATTTGACCCCCGAAGCGTGGCGCTCTCGACTGACGGAGGGCGCCTATCAGGTGCTGCGTTGCGAAGGCACGGAGCGACCTTTCTCCAGTCCGCTCAACCATGAACAGCGCAGCGGACGGTTTGTGTGTGCCGGATGCGGGCAGGTGCTTTTCACTTCGGCCATGAAGTATGAGAGTGGCACCGGTTGGCCAAGTTTTTCGGCGGCTTATCCCGGAACCCTGGAGACCAGGATCGATCACAAGCTGTTCGTGCCACGCACCGAATACCATTGTGCCAACTGTGGCGGGCACCAGGGGCATGTGTTCGATGATCCGGGATCTCCGACTGGAACCCGTTACTGCAACAACGGTCTGTCCCTCCGTTTTCAGGCCGATGACGAGACGTGAGCCTCCCGAGTGGCTGTTTGGTGGTGGCCAACCAGCCGTTGCGGGTGATGACCGGCCTGGCGAATGGCCAAGCAAATGGATGGCGCCGTGTTCAAGCGCTTCGAACAGGGCGCGTCTGGTGATTCTTATGGATGGAATTACCTAACAGTCGGAATCACCAAACAGTCTCTGAAGAGGTTCAGCCGGATGGGGAGGTGAGATCATCACGACATGCGGGCATCCGGGTCAACACGTCGGTTGGTGCTGGTGCGCGGTCTGCTGCTGGGAACGCTGCTTTTGCCGGGTGGGTGTGCTTTCTTGTCGGTTCGGCAGGGGATCCGGCGTGTGGGCGCGGATACCCGGGTCAGCGGTCGGTTGGTGGGGGAGGATGCGCTGGTGCTGCCTGGAGACGAAATCAGCACCGGCCCCGAGGGACGTACCGTGCTGGTGATGGGAGAGGACGCCTTTTTGTTGGGTGTGAATACCCGGTTGCGCTTTGATCTGCCGGATGAGGATCCGCCCACGCCAACCCCGACGCCAACTCCGGGGAGCACGCTCCCTGATGCGGTTCCAGAAGGGATGCGCACACCGGGGTTTACGCTGCACGCTGGACGGGTGTTGTCGGTTTTTGGGCATGGATCCCGCATCATCAAGCTGCCCACTGCGATTTTGGGGATTCGTGGCACGGCACTCTATCTGGAGGTTCATCCCGAGCAGGATTATGTCTGCCTCTGCTATGGGCGGCTTGAGATCCGCATGCGCGATGCGCCTGAAATCACCGAAACCTATGAAACGCGTCACCATTCGGCGCGCATGCTCAAGGCCCATTCTCCGATTCGCCAGGCTGAGGGTGTGAATCACACCGATGAGGAGTTGTTCATGCTTGAAGCCCTGGTCAATCGGCGTCCTCCCTTCGAGGAGGGGGCATATGCCGATCATTGATGGATTTTTTCCTGCTTTTTCGGTTTGATCGTTCCATCCCTCCTGTTTTGTTTCCAGCGTTCGACCTCATCCAGGGGGATGAGGTGCCCCTTTGCCCGTCCTCTCGCACGATTTCTGTATGAGGGTATTCGGAGACATTGTCTTGCCAGAAAGCGGATGTTTGTGTCAAAATTCAATTCGGAATGTTTTGTTACAGTAGAGCATCCGAAGGGCTGTCCACGACAGGTGGGGTGAGAGATCGACTACCCTGGCTGGCTGGTTGCCTGCGCATCGGGTATCATGCTCCCATGTCCGGCCTGCCCGTGATATGGGGGGATGGTTGGTCTGGAGTTGGGGTTTGTGTTGTCGAAGGGCATGGTCATGGTCATGGTGAATCTTTTCTCGAAAAATCCGGTGTGGGCCTCCAAGATGGGGGAAAAGTTTGGACGAAGCAAGCAACCTGTCAACAATCGTCGACATGAACGCTACGGCATGCGTTTTCCCGTGACGCTGCATTTTGAGGATGGCGAGGTGGTTCGGGGATTCTCCGAGGATGTCAGTCTGAGTGGTTTTTTTGTAGTCACGCCGTATACGGAGACCATGGTTTTGGATCGACTCGGTGCGGGAACCATTCAACTGGGCCAGGACTCCTATACGTTTCAGTGCTGCGTTTCCCGGTTGACCCCCACCGGGATTGGCGTGACCCTGAATCAGGGGTATGCCATGCTCGGTCTGGCGATCGCCAATTATGTCTACAAGGAAATTTCGACCTTCAGTCTCAAGAGATGAAAGGCCTGGGTTGTCTTGGGCGCTGTCCCTGCCATGACCGAAGTGGGGGGGGTGTCAGGCGGATGGAGATGCCGCACCAGGGGGGCGATCGAATCGCTCTCCCGCAGGTCATTTGACGCCGGCATATTTTATTGTGATAATTGGTTACAGAGGAATCTGTTTCCTCAGGTGACCAGGCTTCGGTACGGCCTGCCACTCAAGTGACTCGAGGATTGAGAGATTGATGCGAGGCACACGCAATATGCGTCTCATGGCCTTGGCGGGTTTTGTGGTCGCTGTGATCCTGTTTGGATTGCTGACCCTCTTCCATCGTCAGGTGATGGTTAATCAACTCCAGGATATGGGGGAGAAGAATCATCATCTTTTGGCGCGTCATCTCACCAGTGCCTTGTGGAACAAGCTTTCTCCGCTCATCGACGAAGGGCCCGCCCACCCTGCCACCTGGATCTCCAGACCGGAAGTCACGCAGCTTTCCGGAGAGATTCAACCCCTCATCGCCGAGTTGTCCGTGGTCGATTTCAGGCTCCACAATCGACACGGCATCACCATCTTTTCCATTCATCGACCGCAAGTCGGCGAGGATCACAGTGCGGATCCCAAGGTTCGCGAGGCTTTGACCGGCGTTCCGACCAGTAGGATCCGTGTGCTTGAGACCCAGACACTCAGAAATCCGGATGGTCCGGCCATGCCGACGCTCCTGGAGAGTTATCTGCCAATGCGTCATGGTACGGATCGTCAGATCGTCGGGGTGATGGAGATTCATCAGGATATCTCCTACTTTCAGCGACAGGTCGAATCAGCCCAGTGGAAGCAGCTTCTGATCACCTCTCTGTTCTCTGGCGCATTGGCACTGCTGTTCCTGGTGGTGATTCGGGGACTGCGCAACGATATCCGCTCTCACGAGGAGGATCGTCGCCAGTTCATTGAGCAGATCCAGCAGGACAAAGATGAGTTGGAAAAGCGGATTCAGGAACGCACCCGTGAATTGACCCGGACCAACCAGGCGTTGCAGATCGAGGTGGAGGTGCGGCGTCAAACCGATGTTGAGCTGGGTCTGGCTGCGAGTGTCTACCAGAATACCACCGAAGGGATCGTGGTCTCCGATGCCCAAGGGATCATCGAATCGGTCAATCCTGCCTTCACCGACATCACCGGATATTCGGAGGAAGATGCGGTTCACAAGCCGATGCTGATGCTTTTTTCGTCGCAACACGACGAAGCCTTTTATCGCCAGTTGGATCAGGAGTTGGCCACCCAGGGGCGTTGGCGGGGTGAGTTGTGGAGTCAGCGTCGCGATGGCTCGGTCTACCCGGAGTTTGCCAACATCAATGCCATCCGGGACGGGGATGGGGTGATCCGCCAGTATGTAAAGGTCTTTTCCGATCTCTCCGGGATCAAGCGTTCCGAACAGCAGCTCCACTTTCTGGTGCATCACGACGCCTTGACCGGTCTGCCCAACCGTCTGCTGCTCAAGGATCGCATGCGTCAGGCATTCTCGTATGCGGCGCGTTTCAACCAGATCGTCGGGGTTTTGTTCCTGGGAATCGACCGTTTCACGCTGATCAACGATGCCCTGGGTCGGGAGATCGGGGATCTGTTGTTGCGCGATGTGGCCGTGCGTCTGGCCCATTGTCTGCGTGATGAGGACTCCCTGGCGCGGGTTGGTGGCGATGAATTCGTGGTTCTGGCCACCGGGCTTCAGCAGGGCGGCAACGCCGGACGTATCGCCCGCAAGCTGCTTTCCACCTTGAGCGAACCCTTTTCGGTGGAGTCGGAGCGCTATTACCTCACCGCCAGCATCGGCATCACCCTCTATCCGCTCGATGAGGGGGATGAGGATGGTCATCTGAAAAAGGCCGAGTCCGCCATGCGGCGCGCCAAGGAGCAGGGGGGGAATGTCATCCACTTCTTCACCAAGGAGATCGATGCGGTC
>JADFZD010000087.1 GCA_015232705.1 Magnetococcales bacterium
TGATTCATCCATGGAATCGCCAAACGCGCTCAGGTTCGAAAAAGTTCGAATCTGAGTCAGGACTCTTTGCCGCATAATCGGGCGGGCCATGCATGGCCCGCATCGGCTGTTTGGCAATGGCCAAACAGCCTCTCAGGTCTTTTTGTCATTACAAATCCCCGTTGGACTGTTTGCCAGCGTGTTTCCACGGGCGGAGGGTGAGGGGATCTCCTCCGATCATGAAAGTTTCATGCCAAAGGATAATGTCGCGATGTCGGATGCCCATTTGAAAATTCATCTGTTCGATGAGGAGTCTATCACCCGTGAGTCCGATCTGTTGGTGATCGGCATCTATCAGGGTGGTGAGGCGCAGTCTGCCCTGGCGCGTTGTCCGGACGGGGTGGCGCGTGAGGTGCGACGCGCGCTCAAGGCCGGTTGGCTGCGCGGAGAAGCCGGAGAGATTTTTTATCTTCCTGTGGCCGCGGGCGAGGGGTTGGCGGTGGAGCGTCTGCTTCTGGTGGGATTGGGCAAGCGCGAGTCGGTCACCTTGGAGAGCCTGCGTGTTCTGGGGGCCACGGTGGTCAAGGCGTGCGAGAAGAGTTCCGTGGATCGGGCCATGGTGTTGGTGTCGCTGGATGAGCAGCATGGCATTGCGCCGGCGAAGGTGATGGCGGCCATGGCGGAGGGGGCCTGGTTGGGGAGTTACCGTTTTGAGCGTTATCAGGGGGTGAGCAGAAAGGATGCCCCGCGTCATCGTCTCAAACGGTTGGATTTTCTGGTTCCCGCTGCCCGGATCAAGGGTGCCTACAAGCGGTTGGAGCAGGTGGTCAAGATTACCAGGGGTGTGTTTTTGGCCCGGGATCTGTGCAACACCCCGGGCAATCATCTGACTCCGGACGGGCTGGCCAAGAGGGCGCGGGAGATGGCCGAGCGGTTGCCCATCAAGACCACGATCTTCTCTTCCCAGGTGTTGGCGCAAAAGGGGATGCACGGAATCCTCGCCGTCGGGCAGGGGAGCGAGCATCCACCCTGCATGATCATCATGGAGTATCGCAAGGGTGGGGATCGTCCGACACTGGCGGTGGTGGGCAAGGCGATCACCTTTGATTCGGGTGGCATCTCCCTGAAGCCGGGCGCCAAGATGGAGGAGATGAAGTTCGACATGAGCGGTGGCGCGGCGGTATTTGGATTCATGCACGCCATTGCCGAGATGGCGTTGCCGATCAACGTGGTGGGGATTGTTCCCTCTGCCGAGAACATGCCTTCCGGCACGGCGCAGCGTCCTGGGGATGTGATCAAGACTGCCCGGGGGATTCATGTCGAGGTGATCAACACGGACGCCGAGGGGCGTTTGATATTGGCCGAGGCATTGCATCACGCAGCGACCTTTGATCCAGATGTGATCATTGATCTGGCCACGCTTACGGGTGCCTGTGTGGTGGCTTTGGGATCGCATGCCACGGGATTGATGGGCAATCATGCGGGGTTGCAGAAGCGTTTGCGCAAGGCGGGTGAGCGGTGTGGCGAGCGGCTTTGGTCCTTGCCGATGTTTCCGGAGTATCAGGAGCAGATCAAGTCTGTGGTCGCGGACATCAAGAATGTTGGCGGGCGTGAGGCGGGCACCATCACGGCGGCCTGTTTCCTGTCGCGTTTTGTGGATGAGTCTCGTGCCTGGGCCCATTTGGATATTGCCGGAACGGCTTATGATCTCTCTTCGAGCAAGCCGCACATGCCCAAGGGGGCGGTTGGGATCGGGGTGCGGTTGTTGTGTGCCTATGTCCTGACAGAGCGGGTGTAAGATGGCGCGACTGCGCGAGGGGAGTCCGGTAGCCCGGTTTTACCAGGTGGCGGGCGCCTCGTTGGATGGGGTGTTGACAGGTTTGTTGCACAAGTTGGTGGATCAGGGGTTGAAGGTTTGTGTGTTGGTGGGGAGTCCGGCGCGCTTGCGGCATTGGGATGATCTGTTGTGGCGTCATCCGTTGGAGCGGTTTTTGCCACACGGGGTTTGGGATGGTGCGGATCCGGAGTTGCAACCGGTGTTGTTGGCGTTGACGCCGGATGAGCGCAACGGAGCGACGGTGGTGGTCAGTGCGGATGGTGGATTGGTTGAGGGGGCGGGCCAGTTTGATGTGGTGGTTGATTTTGTGGTAGGGGATCCGGCGAAGGCGCGGGAGCGGTATCGGTGGTATCAGGGGTGTGGGTATGGGATGGAGTATTGGATTCAATCGGCGGAGGGGCGTTGGACTCGGGCCGGGGGCAGTGAGCAGTGAGCAGTGAGGTGAGGGGGAGTTTGGAAGACGGTCCAATGCCGGGGACCGGAGTTCCCCGAAAGGGTGAAGGGGTCCAGGGCCGGGGACCGGAGCTACCCGAAAGGGTGATGGGGTCCAATGGGTTCATGGCCCATGGTGTGGTTCGGGGCGAAGCTCTGAAGTCGTGACTTTTTGCGTCGATTTTGTCCTGTTATTTTTTTTGTTTTGAATTTAACCGCACCCGGCTTGTATGTGAAGTCTTTACTGGTGAAAAAAAGAGAAGGTCTGGGAGATTCATCTCTCAGAGTTTTGATTTTAGCGCGCTCTTCAAAAGAAGCGTTTTTCGCGTCTTTTGCGATCAATGCGCTGCCTGTTGGAAAACGACGTATCCGGTGATGGGTGCGGTTTGTTTTGATTCATTATTCCATGTGCTTTTTCACGATCAGTCTTCTTCGTACCACGAAAAGGCGCAAACTTTCGGCCTCCGTGCCCGGAGTGTCGCTGATTTCGGGCGACGCTCCGGGCGAGTTCGCTTGTTCAAAAATCATCTGTCGCAATGGGCTAGTCGATTCCACAGTCACCCCAGGGAGGGACCATGCAACCGACTCTGTTGACCGTGTTCCTGCTGATCCTCTCGAATGTCTTCATGACCTTTGCCTGGTATGGTCATTTGAAGCATCTCGGGGATCGGAGTTGGTATATCGCCGCACTGGTGAGTTGGGGGATCGCGCTGTTCGAGTATCTGCTTCAGGTGCCGGCCAATCGCATCGGCTTTACGGTGCTTTCGGTCTCGCAGTTGAAGATCATGCAGGAGGTGATCACCCTGCTGGTCTTCATTCCGTTTGCGGTCTTCTACATGGGCCAGCCTCTGAAACTCGATTATCTCTGGGCCGGTTTCTGCCTGGTGGGCGCGGTCTATTTCATCTTTCGAACATGATCCCTTGATTCCTCACCTCACCCCACCTGGGTCACGGTGCTGGCGCCCTCATCAGCCAGGATCGCCTCGACCCTCTGCCGCCAGAGTTGTCCAAACTCGGTGCGCAACTCCGGCATGGCGCGGTGGCTCAACACCAATGGCATGATCTCCCCCATGCGTGGATCCGCCGGGATGGATGCCGGCGAGTAGACCAGAGCCACCTTGCGTCCGGTGGAGATGGTTTCAAAAACAAACGGAGCCGCGCCCCCCAGACCCTCCTGAAAGCGCATCAGGTTCATGCGGTTGAACTGCCCGGAAAGCCCCTTGAAACCATTCAGACCTGCTGCACCGCTCACCAGGGTGAAAATCTGTGTGATCGGGCCGGTGACGCCCTCCTCGATGCGGTTGGGAACGGTAATCAGAATATCCCCGCGTATCGGTATGGTTTCCGGGTACAACAGCTCCAGGGCGCGCCGGATCATCAGAAAGGCGCCGGCAACCGTCGGACAGGCGTGCCCGGCAAGCTTCACAGCATCGTTGAAAGTGTACACGAACGGTTCTTCGCCGGAACCCAACAGTTCGGCCAAAGGATCGCGCAGCGTGATGCTCGGGGTGTCGGGAAAGCGCATGGAAAAATACCTCCTTGGTGTCACCAAATAAAGAGCGAGACTGGGGGGGCGTCCGGTTCGGCGGGATGACTATCGGGTCTGCCGGGCGGTTGACTCCTTCTTTGTCGGTCAAAGAAAGCGTGTTCTTGACAGGATATAAGCACAAAGAAAAATGTGACGGGCATGGAGCGAATGGCAGAGTCAAAACGCTGAGTGGCATACCCCATGATTCGTTCCAACGTGAGGCGCGGAGGAACCTCTCTCACCCCCCCATTTTTCGTGGATCACCCATCAGGAGTTCCACGAAAAATGGGCAACGAAACATGGCGCATATCACGGTGCGCGTCTGCGCGATTTTTCGCATAGAAACGCGAGAAATCGCTTATCGTGAAAAGCGCGCGAAAGACAGAATCATAAAAAAATCAAAGTGCCAAGGGCTTTGCCCTTGGATCCCACCAGGGGGATTATCCCCATGGAACCCTGGCAGCCACCGCCACCACGTCAGAATGCTCACGCCCCAGGCATGGCATCCGGTAACCCGAGAATCCCCTCGATCAACTCCCGCACAATCCCAAAACCTCCCGGCGTCTTCAATACCCGCCAGGCCGCCTTGCGCACCACCGCCTGGGCATCGGCTACCGCGACCGGAAAACCGGCTACCTTCATGGCCGGCAGATCGTTGATGTCGTTACCCACAAAAATAATCCGCTCCGGCTTGAACCCCTGTTCACGACATAACGCCTCCAGGGCAACCCCCTTGTCACGCACAGCCTGAAAAACCGGCAGTTTCAACTTGCGCGCCCGCGCCGATACCACCGGATTGGTCTCCGTGGACATGATAAAAGCCGGAATCCCCGCCGCACGCAGAATGTCAAAACCCATGCCGTCACCACGACTGCACAGCACGGACTCAATGCCATCCTGATTCACCAACACCCGGTTGTCGGTCAATACGCCGTCAAAGTCGAATACCACGGCATCCATCCACGCCAAAGGAGAGCCTCGTACCGGTTCAGGACCGATCCGCTCACAACGCCACTCCTGAGAGGGACGACAGTTCAACAGGGTGTCGATCTCCTGACTCTCCTTCTCGTCCATCAGAAACAACGAGATCTTGCCGCCAACCAGACTCTTGTTGTCGCGCAGCAACTCACCGCGGACGATGGAGATCGAGCCGTTCTCGCGATAACTGCGCTCCGCCTCACCCATCTCCTGGATGCGGGTGCGGTAACGAAGGTCGAACCCAGGACGCGGATTGCGCGGATTGGTCCAGAAAAGATGCGGCTGGGCACACACACTGATCAGCGAATCGGCTCCCTCGGCCTGGAACTGCCAGACGGCTGCTGTCACCCGTCCGGGAGAACGCAACGGCGTGGTGGGGCTTAAGATCATGATCGCGTCAGGCTTGAAGAATTCACGCTTGGCAAACTCCTCCATGAGCGGCACAATGGCCGCCTCCAGGGAAACCCCCTCCTTGGCAAGCGCAACAGGAAGCAGAATCGGAACCTCGGCCCCGGCCAGGCGGGCACTTTGGGCGATCTCCTCCTGATCGGTGAGCACCACGGTGCGGGTGACCGCCGGACAGCTCAGGGCGTGCTCGATGGTCCAGGCGAGCAGGGGGCGCCCTCCCAGATCTTGCAGAAAGCGATTGGCGGATCCCTTGGCGCCGCAACGGGCTGGGATGATGGCGAGCAGTTTCATGGACAGGCCCGGCAGTGATTGACCTCTACGGTGACATGATCCAGACCCTCGATGTCGCGCAACAGGGTTTTGTAGTGATCAGCGCCCTCGGGATGGTGGGTGATGAGAGAGATGATGCACGCGTGACTGCTGGGACCGACACGCCACAGATGCAGATCGGCGATCTCCAGTTCGGGGTCGGTCTGGAAACGCTCCTGAATCCGATCGCGCAGCGGAAAATTGTCCTCGGCATCCAGCAGGGTCTTGGCACTGTCGCGAATCAGACCATAGGCCCAGACCGCGATCACCACAGAGCCGATGATGCCCATCAAAGGATCCATCCATATCCATCCCAGGGTCATGCCACACAACAGGGCAACAATGGCGGTCACCGAGGTCAGAGCATCGGCGATCACATGCAGATAGGCTCCGCGCAGGTTGAGATCCTGATGCGCCTTGGCATGCGGGGCGGGATGGTCGTGATGGTCGTGATCATGGTCATCGTCATCGTGATGGTCGCGCTCATGCTCATGTTCACCGTGGTCGTGATGGTCGTGCGCATGATCAACGTGATCATCGTGGAAGGATTGCCGGGTGTGCGGCGCATGGGAGTGCTGATCGTGCCCGTGATCGTGCCCGTGA
>JADFZD010000088.1 GCA_015232705.1 Magnetococcales bacterium
AAAGGCAGGGTTAGCTCTGCTGGGAGTGCCACCACCTTTGATGTCAACAAGGCTTCCAAGAGGTGCAGTGTGCAATTGTGTCATTCCACCCCCCCTCTCAACCCTTCCAGATCGGTCAAACTCTCCCGCTCCATCTTAACTCACTCCTCCAGCAAACGGATTGATCAGCGTCAGTCCGTCGATTTCCTTGAAATCACGGACGTTGCGCGTCATCAGCGGCAGGCCGTGGGTCATGGCGGTTGCCGCGATGATGGCATCTGCCAGACGAATGGCGTGGCGGCTGCGCAGTTCGATGGTAGCAGCCACCACATCCGGTTCCAGGGGAAGTTCATCCAGGCATTCCAACAGGTCTTGAGCGCCCTGTCGGCTTAACCTGGTATGGTTGCGCCAACCCAACAATTCAATGACCGTCACCACCGACACGGCGGATCCCTGGGAAAATGCGGCCAGAGTCTGATTCCTGAACTGGGAATCCGGGTAGTCGTTCAAAAAATCGATCAAGATGTTGGTGTCCATGAGACAAGGAAGATTCATAACGTCCGATCCCATTCATTGCGCATGTCGGCAAACTCTTGCGCCATTTTCTCCCGGTCCACTCTGGGAAAGATGGCCTGAGCGGCCAGTGCTTTTTTTCTCAATGTTTCTGAGGATATGACGTCCATTTTCTCCCGCAGGCCACTCCCAGGGAGAAGATCCTGCTTTTTCATCGCTTCGATGAAGACCAACACCTGATGGGCTTGCTCCTCGGGCAAACATTTGGCTTCGTCATAAATGCGTTCAGCGGTATTCATGGGGCAGACTCCTTTGATTCCAGCATCTGTTTCAGCTCGTTCAGATCCTGCATGATCTCTTTTTCCAGGTCCATCATACGCTCCAAAATCTCGCCGGGGGGATCAAATTTTTCTTCCCGGTAGACCGTCTCCTTGTAGCGGTTGATGGAGAGATCATATTTGCCCTCACCGCGAATCTCGGCCACGGGGACGCAAAACGCCTTGGCGGTGCGGTCGGTGAGCTTTTTCGGGTCGCGTGCCTGCCACTGCGCCAGCAGATCCGGCAGGTCGTTGTCCGCCACCGGCTGACGCTTGTCGTCCAGGCTGAATCCGTCGGCCTGCACATCATAGAAAAAGACTTGACCGGTCTTGCCCCCCTTGGTGAACATCAGCACCGCCGTGGAGACGCCAGCATAGGGCCGGAAAACCCCGGACGGCAGGGAGATCACCCCCTCCAGTTGGTTGTCGTCCACCAGCAGCTTGCGCAGCTCCACATGGGCGTTGGAACTGCCGAACAGCACCCCGTCCGGCACGATGACGGCGCAGCGTCCACCCCGTTTCAACAGACGCAGCATGAGCACCACGAAAAGCAGTTCCGTCTTGCGGGTCTTGACCTTGGCGGTCAGCGAAGGGTGAACATCCTCGTGGTCCAGGCTGCCCTTGAAAGGGGGATTGGCCAGGATGACATCGAAGGCATCGCTCGCCAGCCTGGGATGGTGTTCGGGGAAGGTGACGCTCAGGGTGTCCTGATAGTGGATGTCCGGGGCCTCGATGCCATGCAGCAGCAGGTTCATGGCGGCGATTCTCAGCATGGTGACGTCGAAGTCGAATCCCCGGAACATCTCCCGCTGAATGTGCTCCCGGTAGGGTTCCAGCAGGTCGCCGGGGTAGATTTTTTCACCCGTTTCCGGGTCGGTTTCCACCATTTGAGGTGAGGAGTGCTGCCGCAACAGGTAAAGCATGCTCTCCACCAGAAAACCGGCAGTGCCGCAAGCCGGATCTCCCACCACCTCGGTGGGCTGGGGAGCGACCAACTCCACCATGGCGCGGATCACATGGCGAGGGGTGCGAAACTGACCATTGATTCCGGCGGTAGTCAGTTTGCCCAGCAAATACTCGTACAGATCCCCCTTGGTATCCCCGGCGGTCAACGGCAGGGCGTCGATCATCTCCACCGCCTTCACCAGCAGGCTCGGCTTGGCGATCATCAACTGGGCATCCTTCATGTACTCGCCAAACTCCGCACCGTCCACGGCCACTTTTTTAAAATGCGGAAAGACCCGATCGCGCACCAAGGGCAGCATCTCTTCGGCACCGAGGTGCTTAAAGCGGGACCAACGCAACTCCTGCTCCGCGACGCCGAAATTGCGGCGGCTTTTCTGACCCGTGCGGGCATCGCGTTTCTCATTGCGGGACTCGGCGATATCCAGCAGTCGGGCAAACATCAAAAAAGAAATCTGCTCGATGACAGACAATGGATTGGTGATGCCGCCGGTCCAGAACTCTGTCCAGAGTTTATCCACTTTTGCTTTCAACTCACCGGTGATCATCAGGAAACTCGCTCTTCATAACGTGCAGGAGGTTGGAATCGCTCCAAAATGGACAGAAAATCCTCCATTTGGGCATCATCCTGAAATACCCCATCCGGTCCTTGACTGTCTACCGTGGTGAATGGAGCATCATAAAGCCGATCAATGGCAATGACACCAAAACGGCTGATGTGATTCTTGAGCAAACCTAAAAATCGAATCTGTCGGCCATTCAACCGGGGATGACGACGGACAAAATCCGCAAATCGTTCTTCCACCGCCTCCGCGTCCATTCCGATGATGGAACGCAGGATCTGCGCAAGTCCTCCGGCGGTATCCTGATAGAACTCCAGCAGGATGTTCAGGTCCACGTCAGGCCGTTGCAGATGAACCAGGGCGTTCAGGGCGTTCAGGTCCGCCTCGGTTACCGGTTCGCCGGCGCGAATTTTCTTCAAGGTGGGGTTGCTTTCGAACAGAGGTGTGAGAACCTCTTCCACACGTTTGCGGTAGGCGGCCAGGTCGTTGGCGGTGATGTTGGCCTTGCGCTGGGAGAACTCGACACCCCCATCGGTCACATCCACCACCCGCACGGCATCCCCTGGGCGTTCTCCGGGGCGGCGGTGATGCATGATGCCGCGCAACTCCTGACGCATGGCCTCCAGATCCACCACCGTCACCCTCGCCCAGAAGTCGGAGGCCTTGAAGCGCTTAATGGTTTCTCCCTTCTCCCGCACCGGGTTCAGGTGCATCTGGAGATCGGCCACCTGATCCAGGGCCTGATCCCGGTAGTCCTCGAAGCGGCTAGAATTCTTCAGCAGCTCAGTCTGCATCAAGGCCATGAGCCGATCGAACTGCCAGGCGGCGGCGTGGTCACGGATGTCGATCCACTGCATCAGCGGAGCCATGATCTGGCGCAACAGGATCACTGTCTCGGGGGCGAACTGCGTAAGCACATGGGTCTGCTGAACCGTGCGCTTCTCGCGCCACTTCTCCCGCACGGCGATGGTCTCTTCGGGAAGGGTGGCCAGATCCTTGGCTATAAGCGATACAGCCAGCTTGAAGGCTTCCGGTTCCGACTGATCCAGGGCGGTCTCGGCCAGGTCGATGCGGGCCTCGAACACCTGCTGCATGAGAGATTTGGACGAAGCCGGGTCGGCCTCTTCAACCTTATTGCCGAAGAATTCGAAGTTGCCCCAGTGATCGAAGATGCGAAAAAGACGCTTGTGCTGGCCAGGGCCGAACAGGTCAGGGCAGAGCCGGGTGCCGCGCCCGATCATCTGCCAGAACTTGACCAAGGACTTGACCGGCTTGGCGAACACCAAATTGACCACCTCGGGCACGTCGATGCCGGTATCCAGCATGTCCACCGAGATGGCAATGATCAGCCCGGGGTTGGACCCAACTCCCTTGAAGTCGTCGATCAACTGCTCGGCGCGGGGGTCGTAGTTGTCGATCACCTGGCAGAAACCGCCGCCATACTGGGGATACATCTCGTCAAAGAGCTGGGAGAGCAGCACCGCATGATTGTGGTTGCGGGCAAAAATGATGCTCTTGCCGGGATGCGTGCCGGTCGCTTCCCGAATGCCGTTTTCCATCAGGTTGCGCAAGATGTGCTTATTGGTATCCTTGTTGAACACCGCCTTGTCCATTTGCTGGGCGTCGTAG
Source organism: Magnetococcales bacterium (assembly GCA_015232705.1). Taxonomy (GTDB): domain Bacteria; phylum Pseudomonadota; class Magnetococcia; order Magnetococcales; family Magnetaquicoccaceae; genus Magnetaquiglobus. The sequence continues at coordinate 3,965 of JADFZD010000088.1, forward strand.
TCGAGGGATTCCGGATCCTCGCCATCACCCTCCAACTGCTGGCGCTGTTCCTCGTTCAACTGCTCGTACTTGATCCCCCGGCGCAGAAACTCGGTGGTGTGGTCAAACGGCTCAAAGGGCACCAGATGCCCTTCCTCCACGGCGCGAGAAAAGTCGTAGTTGAAGGTGGGATCGTCATCCTCGCAACCGAACAGCTTGAAGGTGTTGCGGTTGATCATTCCTACCGGGGTGGCGGTGAGTCCCACCTGAAGGGCGTCGAAGTAGAAGAAGAGATCCCGATACCGGTTGTAGATGCTGCGATGGGATTCGTCGGCAATGATCAGGTCGAAGAACCCCACGTCGAAGGTCTCATAGACCTTCATCATGGCCGGATAGGTGGCCAGATAGATGCGCTTATCCCGTTCCCTGGCCGTGTGACGCCCCACCACCACCAGAGGCTCGTTGAGGAAATCGGTGTAGGCGTTCTTGGCCTGTTTTCGCAACTCCTTGCGGTCGCACAGGAACAGCACCCGTTTGACCCAGCCGGCACGGATGAGAACGTCGGTGAGGGAAATGGCCACCCGGGTCTTGCCGGTGCCGGTAGCCTGAACCAGCAGGGCGCGGCGATGCCGGGCAGTGAAGCGTTCGCAAACCCGCTTGATAGCCTCCAGTTGATAGAGACGCCCCGCGATTTCGGAGGGCTGGATTTCATCCAACCCCCTGCGACTGGTGCGCTGAAAGGTCACGAGGTATTGCAGGCTCTCCTTGGAGTAGAAGCCATACAGCTTGCGCGGTGGGTAGCCCCCCGCATCATCCCATATCCAGATATCAAAGCCGTTGGTGTAGAAGATCACCGGACGCTGGTCGTGCATCTTCTCCAGGCCGTCGGCGTAAAGCTGTGCCTGCTTGCGGCCCTGTTCGGCGCTCTTGGCCGTCTTTTTGGCCTCCACCACAGCCAGCGGCTTGCCGTCGTCGTTCCACAGGACGTAATCGGCGTATCCCTTGCCGGTCTGGGTCGGCTGATGGTCAACCTCCACCTCCTGGCCGACTTCATCCGCCTGGGTGACGCGCCAACCGGCGGTGGCCAGTTGGCTGTCGATCAAACGAGTGCGAGTCGTGGCCTCATCGAAATCCAGGGCATCGGCAGCATGGCGACCGGATTGGATGAGCGCTTCCAGTTCGTCCGCCTTGAGTTCAGCGGTTTGCGCCTTTTCCCGGGCCGCGTCCAACTCTTCCAGGAGCGCCTGCATCTGAGCTTCCTGGGCGGCCAATTGCTCCAGCACCGTCTTCTTGTCCCGCTTGAGCTGAGAACGGGCCTCGCCCGCCAAGCCGCCAGAAGGCGGATCCTGGTAGGCATCGAGATCGGAGGTTTTGCCCTGACCACTGGTCACGAAGATCCAGCGGCCCACCTCATGAGACTCCTTGAGCAGCCACAGAGCAGTATCGGTGGTGGCCCTTTCACCATGGGCAGCTTTGTTGCCGTGAATCCGGATAGCATGAAGCTTGTCCACCACCACCCTGGGCACGGCGTCCAGGAATGCATGCTCATTGAGAAGATCGTTCAGATTGGGCTTGAACGGCTTGGGGAAACCGGCCCGGTCGAAGACCAACAGGACGAGCTGTTCCGTGAACGCACGCAGCTTTACCAGCGCGCTGGCCGGATCCGGGTGGGCATAGCTCTCGGCAAAGCCACCCAGTTCCGCCAACTGCGGCCAAGAGGGGCGCAGAAATTCGAAGTTCAGCGATTTCATGATTGAGCGTTCCATATCGGGGGTAAGAGCAACGGGGATGCCATCATGCCTTTACCCCATATTTTTTCATCCAATTGGTCAAAGTCTGGTAGCTGGCCAGCCCCAGGAGTTCGGCGGCCCGGGTCTTGTTGCCCGCCGTCTTCTCCAGGGCCTGTTCCAGGTAATGCCGTGAGATACGATCAATAATCCCTGGCAGGTCAATACCTTGTAAAATATCAAGGGCGAGGATATTCTCCTCCACTTGGTTGCCCTTGGGCGCAGGAAACAGGGAATCCCGGACGTCCTCCAAGCGGATCGTCGATCCGGTGGACCAGACTACAGCCCGGCGCAGGGTGTTCTGCAACTCCCGCACGTTGCCCGGCCACCTCTGTTT
>JADFZD010000089.1 GCA_015232705.1 Magnetococcales bacterium
ATCCAGACATCTGCATTTACAAAACCATCTGGCGCGATTTACAAAACCATCTGGCGCGATACAGCCAGTGTGCAAACCACGATGCGGTATACGCACCTCTCTCCAGAGAACACCCGAGAGGCGGTGGCTGCATTGGAAAAAGCAGGATGCTGGTCACGTTCCGGTCACGCAACCGGCTGACCCAAAAGAAAAGGGCGGTGTCCGATGGCCCGGAACCGCCCGTCCTGCAAGGAAAATCTTTGGTAGCGAGGGGCGGACTTGAACCGCCGACACACGGATTATGAAGGCACGTAGCGCCTATAAAATATAATTCAAAATCAAACAACTACGCCGCCTTTCCCCGTTGCCACCTTAGCAGGAAGGGGTTTGAGAGGCCATTTGTAAGCAGTATTTGGTCACGTTCCGGTCACACCAACACTTTTAGTTAAGAAGTTCAAGCTCTATAGGCTGATCATCCCCAGAAAACCTGGCCATTAGAACCATAAGACATCTCAAATTCGAATCTTTTGGATATTCTTGTTAAAATTTGCTTATTATCGCCCAATCAGCTTTCCCAAAGGGCCACAGGAGGCGATTGACTGGCTGGGAGGTACAGATATAGCGAACCATGCGGTCAAACGCAACGGAACAGCCTTCCGTAATGATGGAAATATATTTTGAAAATCAAATCATTATCCCAAAAGAGCCCTGAGGCGCTTCCATGGATTGGCTTGGTTGAGTCCGCATCCCCCCACCCCTCCACTCCTCCACCACCACCCCACTCCATCACGTGCCTACCAGCTCCGTGGTATGAATCCGGTTCATTGGCCAGTTGGACATTCTCTCCATTCTGATGGAGGTGCAGAACGCCGCCTTCCCCCCCCTGCGCGCCAAGGTCTCGTCGGTGCCCCCATACGATCAACGATCTCCCCACCACCACCCTCGATACCCGTGGCCCGTTCGTGCAGGACTCGACCTTGGGGGGGAATCCGTTGCGTAGTGGAAGTTTGGCAGCTTTTGGAGGGATATACCAGGATGGCGGGAGGCTGTCTGGACAAAAGTTTGGCAAGACACCAAGCCCACCGTTCAGTTCCGGATCGATTACCTGATCACGAACAGAGAGATCACTCTGGCAATTCGATCGTCTTGCATGCCTGATCAAACACAGGTGCGCTTACATACTGCCCCCACCGTTTGACATGCTGGGCGCTGGAGAGCCGGAACAGGTCGTCAGACTCATTGTGACCGACCTTTTTCGCCTCATCCGCCTCATCCAAGCCAACGCCAAAACCTACGCTGCCGATGTCCGTCAGCAGGTAACGGTTGTGGAGTTTCTCCCCGCCGGCCCGGCTTTTCCAAATAACGACGCTGATCTTCCTGCCATGGGGTATGATGCCAGGCAGGTGGGCGCGGCATTTTCTCAAAATCTCGCTTTCGCCTTTCTTGTCGGCGCTGATGTGCAATTCCGCCTGGAGAACATCCAGCCCACGGTTCTGTCCCCAGAGGATGGCCAGCATTTCCCGCAAAGTATTCAAAAAACGTGGGCGGTACGGGTCTGGATCAAAATGGGGATCCACGAACACAGCACGCTGGCAGCAGCGCAGAATGGGCGCGACGGCCTGGGCGAGTTCGTCGGCATTGCGCGAGGGTGACGGCGCTGGGGGGACCTCCCAGTGTTGGGCGTTCTTCTCATCGGTGATCGTGCCACTGGTCAGTTCGTCCGAGGTCACAACGAAAGGCTGCTGTCGGGGATTGGTTTGGCTGAGAATGGCATAGAAAGACCGATTCCCGTGTTCAGCTTCGGTTTCTTGCAACCAATCACCATTGAAGGAATGCCGTCGTGGTCTTTTGATCATGGCTTTGGATAGATGAGACAGCAACGCTGTCAACCGAGAAACTGCCATGTCAAATTTGGGGTCTCCTCCTGTGAACTTTGATTTGAGAGCATCAACAGCCAACTTCTCCCAGTGCTTGACGTTACCTTTTGGCCACGATGATACCACCCGCCCCGCATCCATGCCGAACCGACCCGCAAAGAAGGCGTACTCCCTCCGGTCATGCCAACTGGCGACCAGTTCAGGATCCAAGGCGAACTCATAAATCATAGTCAGTAAAGCTCCTTCATGCGCTCCTGGAAGAAACCACGGGGCCAGCGGTCGATGAAATCACCATCTTTATCAATGCGGATACGGTGAATGCGGGGACCGTCCTCTTCGGGTTCAACAAAGTAGACCGCGATTTCCTCAGGAGTCAGCGACGGCGCGCCGGGTGGGAGTTCATGCTCTCCGGTCTCCCGGATGCGGCGCAGAAAGCGGAGCATCAGGTGCTCGCTGTGGGTCTCCACCAGGAACATCAGGTCCGATTTTTCCCGGGTCTGGGAGATAAACAGATCCCCCAGGGCAACCTGGAAGGCAGGATGGATGTTGGATTCCGGCTCCTCAATGGCGACGATGCCTGCCTGGCTGTGGATGGCGGCCACAAGCACCGGGACCACCTGAGAGATACCCACGCCCACATCCTGGGGGCAGAGTTCCACATCCCGGCGTTGGTCGCGGATCAGCAGTTGCCGCCGTTCGGGAAGGCTTCTCACCGCATCGCGGATCCATTCCTCGTCATCCAGAACGGTTTCGCCGGTCAGGGCCATCATCAGGGGGCCGTTGACCTCCAGTACCTTGTAGCGCTTCACCGCCACCCGGTATCCGGCGTTCAGACGCTCCTCATGGGTGAGCCAGGCGTTGACCTTCTCCACCAGCGTTTCGCCCTTGAGCAGCAGCAAATCCCAGGCGGCCATGCCGTTGGACCAGCGGAATTCATCGGGCGAGCGAGCGGGATGGTGATTGCGTCCGGGCATTTCCCGGAAGGGACTCAGGTAGCGGAACTTCCGCAAGGTGTCGCGTAGCAGCATAATGGGTGCGATGAATAACGAACTGATCACCAAGGCGTGCTGCTGCCAGGAGGCCCGTTCATCCTCCTCCTCCGGCTCCCATAGCATTTCAAGTTCAGAAAACTCCAGAGGTTTCCCGCTTGGCGGCAACACAGATGGCGCACTGATCAGGATCTGACGGTCACCAGAAAAGGGTGTTTGATACTCAACCAGGGGGATAGGCTCCATATTCTGGACAACACGCAAAGATGGCCCAATCCAGGTCATGACGGGATGTTCCATCTCTTCGACCTGAAACGTGATTCTGCGACCATCCACGGAGTTTTTGGTTTTGAAGAGTGCCTTGCCATCATACCCGACAGAACAGCTTGCAATGCGCGGTTGTTGCAAAGTGTCCGACCATTGAATTTCAATCTCAACGGATGCGCGGGATGGTGGTTGGATGAACTGCGCAGAGCCAAAAGTGGGTATGTTGATCCACTGTTCCAGATCTCCCAAATCTTCTTTGGAGACGTCCAAATCAAAGCGCATGCGGATGGGCAGGCTGCGGTCATGGTTGTGGACCAGACTGTCGAAGCCGCCCAGATCCAACACATCCCCGCCCAGAAGGGTGCGGCCCGGGTCGGCATTGCCGCGCTCGAAGATCTCCCGGGCGTAGTGGAGCGCCTGGACGACGGTGCTTTTGCCCGCGTTGTTGGGTCCGAAGAGGAGCGTCACCGGCGCGAACTCGATGCGCACCGGCTCGTGGACGCCCTTGAAGTTCTCCAGGGTGAGTGTTTTGAGGATCATGGTTTGCCGTATGTTGCAAGAATATTGGAAGGGAAAACAGCACCCATCGCCGCCAGCGCACGGAGATCCTTGTCCGCCATGAGCAGATAGGATTTTGCCTGGTCACGGTCGCTCATAAAGGAGTCTCCCTTCCTGAATGGCATGGGTGATGATGTGATTGGCCGAGTGTTGCCAACGCGCCACCTCCTCCCGACTGTAAAGCAGGATATCCTTGGGAAGGGGGAAGGCTGCCAGCTTTCGGCGAATCTTCTGCAACTCTTTCCATCGGCTGCGTTCCCGAAAGCCATCCTCCACCACCAAGAGGTCAATGTCCGAATCATCGTTGGTATCGCCACGGGCGTGGGAACCGAACAGAATGATCCGCTCTGGCTGGACGGCGGCGACGATGGCGCGCACCATGGCGGACAGATGAGTTTCGGTGGCGGTCATGGGGTGCTATCCGAGTCGGCATCCCTCTGCAGGATGATCCGGGTGAAAACCAACAGTTCATCCAGGTGGTGGGTGATGATGGCCACGGTAATCGGCAGTTGCAGGGTTTGGTAGTCATGGACTGCGATGTTGCGGAAGCCCACCATGCGCTTAAGGGCATCCGCCAAGTCGGTGGGGATCCAGCCCCCTTGCGCCAGCAGACCGAAGACATCACGCGCCCCCTGGGGTAGGCCGAGCCTTTCCCGGCGGATCAGGTGCTGGCCCATGTCCAGAGCTGCCTCGCAGGCGCGTTGGATGTTGAGGATGGCGGCATCCTGGCGGGTGAAGTCCTGGGCGAAGGTCTCCGGGTTTTTGGCGTGCTCCTCCCAGGCGCGGGTTACGCACCGCTCGATGGTGGCGGATTTGTTAAGCAGCACGTCATCGGCCATGGATGGTTCCCTCATGTTGGATGATCTTCAACAGCGGTGCGCGGGCTTCGTCCAGGGCGGTCTTTTCGCTGAGGATAAAACTTTCGTACAGCGCTGCCTGGGCGTCCCGCGCCCACAGCCTTTGGCCGGTGGTAATGATTTGGTATTGCATCACGGTGGAGGCGGCGCACAGGTCGAGCAAATCCACCGGACCCCCAGTCAGTTCGGCCAGATCCCCGGACAAGCGCCACAGGGTGAGAGGATCGGTTTTCCCGGGGGTGAGGATGGCCAGATCCAGATCGCTCTCCGGCGTAGCATCGCCGTTGACGCGGCTGCCGAAGGCGTAGAGGGCCAGGAAATCGGGGATCGTCTGGCGCATGGCGGCCAGCAACGCCTCAGAGGATGGCATGACCGAGGTGTTCATCACAACTCCCCACGAAAAGCGCGTTGGGTGAGAGATTCAAATAGCTGATTTGGCCTGCTCCAAGTGGCGTCCATTTTTTCTTCGAGATTACGGATTGTCTGCACTGCCGATGCAAATTTCAGTTGTAGAGGTAAAGGTGGTACATGTAATTCCAATGACTTGATGATGCCAAGGTTCAGACCTGACATGATTGCACCACGGTTTGCGACGGCAATTTGCCTCAATATTCCAGGATGGCGATGAATCGCATTGGAAATGAACTCTGGATGCGCAAGTTCGCGGTCCACTGTTATGGTTGCCAGATGTTTTGTTGAAATGGCTGTTGGAATCGAATCCGGCACCACTGCAGAGCGGCCAGTCGTACCCATAATCGTAATCAGTACGTCGTTTGGTTTGACCGTGTAACGTTTTAAATCTTCGTACTTTTCCTCGATGATGAACCGTCTTTCACTCCAGGCAAAACGGTTTTGCACTGCGTTATCAATACCAAGAACCGCAATACCTTCATCAACGAACTCGGAATGCTTGAGTGCGCTACCAAATGGGCCTGTCCTCATGGATTGCCTAGTGGGTGCTTCTGCCAGGGACTCAATCGTTTGTTGAGACCAGCTTGCATAATCCGAGTGTTTGGGGCCTACCAGTCGCAGGAAAGCACTTTGCAGAAACTCATCCGCCATGGCCAGTGCTTGGCGGCGCTTGCGGCGGATGGCGTCGGCCTTGTCCAGGATGGCGGCGATACGCTTTTGTTCGGGGAGGGGTGGCAGGGGGACTGTTAACTGGCGTAGAATGTCCAGCGTGATGCCTTTGACAGTCGCTCCCTTTCCAAACGACTCAATCAGACCTGCGTTCGCATTTAGAAAGTGGAGTATGTATCTGACATCAACCCCAGGCTTGCAGAATAGGGCCTTCAGGTCCTGATTGATTGCAATGTCGATGGTGTTGATTGCGGCCCTTCCCAACGCCATTCTGGTGGCTGTGACAATGTTCCCTGA
>JADFZD010000008.1 GCA_015232705.1 Magnetococcales bacterium
ATTGGCGACATTATCACATACCCGGTGAGTCGTGCGTTTGATAATGGGGGTGAACTGTGAGCGGTTGGCATTCATGTATGGTTGGTCTGGTCTGCGGATCATTGGGGTGGCTGTGTGTGGCCTGTACCCCGCAGACCATCCCGGATGATGAAGCCCATCAGGTATCGTCCCGTGAAGAGGCGGTCAAAAAGGAGTTTCAAAGCGCCATCGACAGCATGATGGAGGATACGGATGGCGTCACGCGCAAGGGGGGTGTCGAACCGGAGCGAAAATCGCGCGAGGATGTTCCGTTTGCCGTCTTCAAGGAGTTGCTTGAGGAGGAGACTCCGGCTTCGCGTGCCTCGACAAGCCCAAAAGAATCGCCCTTGCCGCGTCTGGATGTCAGTGTCAGCGGGGTGCCGGCGCGTGACTTTTTCATGAGCCTGGTGCAAAACGCGCCGGGATTGAACATGGTGGTGCATCCGGATGTGAAGGGTACGATCACGTTGGAGCTTAAACGGGTCACGGTGGATGAGGTGGTTGAGGTGACCTGTGAGATGTATCAGTACGACTGTCATTCGTTCTCCGAGGAGGGGTCTGGATCGATTCGTGGTTTCAAGATCTTTCCGTGGCGTCTGGTGACCAAAACTTTTCGGGTTGATTTTTTGCCGGTCAGGCGTGGCGGACGGACCGATACCCAGGTTTCCTCGGGGACAGGCAAGGAGTCCACGCAGACGCAAACGAATCGTGACAGCGAAAATCGCAAGGTGACCAACCAGTCGAGTGAGACCCAGAATACCGGCACCACGGTCGAAACCGATTACCGATCGGATTTCTGGCTGGATCTGGAAAGTACCATCCATGCGATTTTGAAGATGGATCTGGCAATCGACACCATCAACGAGACCATCAACAGCAAGGGTGAAGTCTCCCAGACGATCATGCGCAAGCGCGATGCGGTCACGGTGACAGCTCCCGTCGCAAGCCAGGAGGGTGGCGAGAAGGGAGAAAAGAAGGCCCAGCAAACACAAACCACCTCCATGCCGATCAATGCCGGTCAGGATCTCAAGAGTGTGATCATCAACCGTCAAGCGGGTTTGGTGACGGTACGGGCCTTTCCCAAGGAGTTGGCCGAGATCGACGTCTTTTTGGACGATCTGCGTTCGCGCAGTCACCGTCAGGTGATTCTGGAGGCCAAGATTCTGGAGGTCGAACTCAACGACGGCTTTCAGTTTGGTATTGACTGGCTGGCGATCAATAAGGGGTTGGGGAGTGACAGGTTCGCGCCGTTGGCCAGTGAACCGAACAACGCCAAGACTTTTGTCAGCAGCATGAATCAACAGGTGATTTCCGGAAGCAGTGACAATCCTCAGGTTTTGGATCTCAATCCGCTGTTCACCAAGGGATTCGTCGGATCGCAGGCCGGAGCGGGGACGCCGTTCAGTCTGGCCTTCCGCATGCATGATTTCACCACGTTCCTGGGGCTTTTGGAAAAGCAGGGCAAGGTGCAGGTGTTGTCGAGTCCGCGCATCGCCACGATCAACAATCAGAAGGCGGTGATCAAGGTGGGTGAGGATGGTTATTTCATCACCGGGATGGAAACACCTACCGGTGTGGGTGAGACCGCCTCCTATGTGGATCCGACACCGATTTTTACCTCGATGTTCAACGGCATCGCTTTGGATGTCACGCCACAGGTCGGCGAGAGCGATATGGTGACCTTGCATGTGCATCCCATGGTGCGCAGCGTGCAGGACAAAGAGAAGAATTTCAAGATCAAGGACAAATACCATTCGATCCCCCTGGCCTGGAGCAGCACGCGCGAAACCGACAGTGTGATCCGGGTTGAGAGTGGTGAACTGGCGGTGATCGGTGGTCTGCTGAAAAAAGAGCAGCGATTCGATGTCGATAAACTGCCGGTTCTGGGGGATCTACCGGGGGTTGGCCCCTTGTTTCAGAAGGCGCGCGAGAGTTGGTACAAAAGCGAGATGGTGATTCTGATTCGCCCGATCGTGATCGATGCCCGGCATGATTGGAAGAAAGAGCGCAATCGCGCGGTGGAACGGATCGGTCGCATGCATCGTGATCCGAGAAGTTGGCAGCCTTGGGAGATGGATGGATCTTCGCAGCGGATGAGGAGTCAGGAACCGTGAGCTTGATGACGAAGATGTTCGGTAAAACGGCAAAGCAACCACTGGATCCGTCCGGAGAGGTTTTACCGTGGGTTTCTCGAAACGAGGAGCACGGTAAGGGAGGGACAGGCGAGCTTTCGCCGTCAGGGATGCTGGGGGAGGGCGAGCGCGTGTTGGAATGGTCGAATGCACGCCGGAGTTCCTGGCGCAGTTGGGCGGCTTGGGGTATCGCGGCGGTCGTGGTTGTGACCGCCGGTCCGTTGATTGTCGATCAGATCAACGTCAAGGGGAACGCCACGCCGGTGGCGCTGACGGGAGACGCATCCGGGAGTCGTCAGCAGCCAACTTCCGGGGTGTTGGGCACGCTGTATGCGGTCAGTGAACCGGCTGGCGCGGGCGTTTTGATGGATGGTCGTTTTGTTGGCGTGACACCGCTGCGTTTTCAGTGGGGTGCGGGTCCGGTGACGTTGACCTTGAAGAAGAACGGCTTTCAGGATCTGATCGCCCCGGTCGAGGTGATGGTCTCCAAGGAGGTTGATCTTCGTGTCTCGTTGCAACCAGAAACCATGCCAGTGGCTGGTGGGAAGACGGAGCAGCCTCGGGAGATCGCGGACGCGACGAGCGCCCGTGAGGTGATTCTGCGTGAAGCCGGTGATGGTGTGGGGGATGGCAATTTGCGTTTGGCCAACGTGATCAAGCATCCTCCTGAAAATAAAAGTTCAGGACCCAACAAATCGGCAGAGAAGAGTGGGGAGAAAACGGATTCAAAGCGTGCCGGAAGCGAGAAGGTGACCTCCGGGAAGGATGGCGCGGAGAAGGTGGCCTCCGGGAAGGATGGCGCGGAGAAGGTGGCTTCGGCGAAAGCTGGAGCGGAGCAGACAGATTCGCAAAAGTCCGAAGGTGTCGAGAAGTCCAAGGAGGACAAGGGCAAAACCGGCAAGAACAAGCGGACGCGCAAGCCAGAGGTTCCCACAGAGGCCGACATGGCCGGGATCACCACGCAGGATGTGCGCGAGAGTGCGAAGAATCCGGAACTGGCCTCCTTGCTGCGGGGGAATGATGCTGCGTCTGCCGAGAATCTGAACTTCTCCTATGCGATTCAATTGGCGGCGTTTGTGGATCGGGACAGTGCGATTCGCAATGCCGCGTTGTGGCGCAAGCGTGGATATGATGCCTATGTGCTGGAATTGTGGGGGGTCAAGGATCCGAGCAAGAAGTGGCAGAGCGTGCGAATCGGGCGCTTCAATGATCTGGCGCTGGCGCGCCAGGCCCTGGAGGCGTTCAAGCGTCAAGAGAAGGATAATCTGACCCACAAGGAGTTTTATGTGGCCCGTTCGGATGCCTTCAGCGGACCGGAGGTTGCTTCCGTATCCCAGAGCGCCAAGGTGAACCGGAAGAGTCAACCGGCCTCAGAGGCGACTGCCGCCTCGTGGGGCGAGGCTGGCAAGAGCGGTTCCGAGAAAAACGATGCCGCCAAGGAGGCGTCGAACCCTGGTTCGGAACAAAGTCGGAACGTCCCGCATGAGGGGATGCCCCCCAAATCCGAGAGCAAGGTCGAATCGGCGCCTGCCGAGCAGAAGCCGTTGGCTTCGCTATCGCCTGAACCGCGCAAAGAAGAGGCCAAGGTCGGTCCGGTCGATGTGGCGCGCGCCGAACCTTCGGTGTCGGCAGCCGTCGAAAACAAAGATGGTCCGGCCAACAAGGCCGTTGAATCTAACCGAACGAAGAAAAAAGGGACGGAGAATCCCCCCGTGGCGCACGGCGAGAAATCGTTGGAAAAGGTGGCCTGGAAAGAGGAGTCACCCACGGGTGCAAACATTCCGGATGGGGGGAGAAGCCCCTTGTCTTCCGTCCGTGGAACCTCCTCTGGGAGTTCTTCCGTAAAATTGGCGGAGGTGGATTCGGGTGGTGCGCCAAGAGGTCAGCCCGATGCGGTTACCCGCGAGGTGGTCGCGTCGATGGCGGGTGGAAGCGAGCCGGACAAGGATCATCTGTTGAATGCACGGAAAGAGGTGGCCTTGCGTTCACCCGAACCGGTGATGACCAAAACCGCCAAGGATGTGGATGCGGATTCGTCGCGCTCGGGAGCCGGTCAGAAGTCAGAAACACGCAAAGCCACCGACAAACGCAAGGGGGAGGCGGCTTCGAAGAATGATGGGGCCAGGATTGCCGCGGATCTGTCTGCCTGGGTGGAGCGCACCTTCCAGCAGTCGGTGGTCAAGAAGGAGGCGGGTGACCGCGAGGGCGAGGAGGGGTTGCTGAATCAGGTGATCAAGGCTGATCCGGGTCACAAGGCGGCGGTGCGTCGCCTGGCGCGGATCATGGTGGAAAGCAATCGTGCCGACAAGGCGCTGGATCTGTTGCGTCAGGCTGCTGGGGGACGTGGCGACACTTCGTTGGCGGATGAGGATCCCAACCTGGCGGCTTTCCTGGCGGCGCTTTATCAGCGGCGGGAGGAGCATTGGCAGGCAATAGACCTGTACGAGGCGCTTTTAAAGAAGTATCCTAATAAAGGACTTTGGCAGATGGGTATGGCCATCTCCCTGGAAAAGGTGGATGAGAATGCCGAGGCGATGCGGGCCTACAAGAAGGCCCTGGCGAGCGGCGATCTGAATCTCAAATTGCAGAATTTCGTGCGCAAAAGGATTGAAAAACTGTAACAGATGACCTCGCCTCCGCCCAACAAACACCGCCTTGGCGATGTTCTGGTCGAATCCGGCCTGATCAGCGCCGAGCAGTTGCGGCTTTCACTGGCGCATCAGGAGAAGACCGGGGCCAAACTGGGTGAGGCTCTGGTCCATCTGGGCTTGGTGACCGAACAGGCACTGCAGAATTTCTTGAATCGGCAGCGCCAAAAACTGCGCATCGGCGACAAACTCGTCGAGGCGAAGATCATCACCGCCGAACAACTCCAGGCAGCCCTGGCCGAACAGAAAAGATCCGGCAAAAAATTGGGTCAGAGCCTGGCCCAACTGGGCATCCTCACCGAGTCCCAGTTTGCCGAGTTCCTGGCCAATCAGCTGCATATCCCGTTCGTTGATCTTAAAAAATTTCCGTTCGTCCCAGAGGTGGTGCAGCTTCTGCCAGAGGCTTACGCACGTCGCTTTCGCGCCCTGGTTCTGGCGCGTGATGCCAACGGCATCCGGGTGGGCATGGCGGATCCGACGGATATTTTCGTCTTTGATGAATTGACCCGGTTGTTGGGTCAATCGCCCCATCTGTCTCTGGTCAGCGAAGCCCAATTGCTGCGCGCCTTGGATTTGTTGTATCGCGGTGAAGGGAAGATCCACGAGCAGGCCGCCGCCCTCGACGAAGAGGTCGGACAGAGCGAATTCGATCTGGAAGGGATCGTCCAGTCGGAGATGGCCGTCGATGCCCCGGTGGTCAAGATCCTGCAATCGCTGTTTGAGGATGCGATGCGTATGAACGCCTCTGACATCCACATCGAACCCGATTCCGAGGTGTTGCGCATCCGTCAGCGCATCGATGGGGTGTTGCAGGAGCAGATCGTCAACGAAAAGCGTATTGCCCCGGCCCTGGTCTCCAAACTCAAGCTCATGGCCGGCCTGGAGATCGCCGAAAAACGACTCCCCCAGGATGGACGTTTCAACATCTCGGTCAAGGGGCGCAGCGTCGATGTGCGTCTCTCCACGCTGCCGATCCAGGATGGCGAATCGGTGGTGATGCGTCTGCTCGATCAATCCGCGGACAATCTCAACTTGGATATGGTCGGCATGGAACCACGTATCCTGGATCGGTACCGTTATCTCCTCAGCCGTCCCCATGGCTTGATCCTGGTCACCGGTCCCACCGGCAGCGGTAAAACCACCACGCTGTATGGCTCCCTGAACGCCCTGAACTCCCCTGGCAAGAAGATCATTACCGTCGAGGATCCGGTCGAGTATCGTCTGCCGCGCATCAATCAGGTGCAGGTGCGCCCGCGCATCGGTCTGACCTTCGCCAAGGTGTTGCGTACCGTGTTGCGTCAGGATCCGGATATTGTGCTCGTGGGCGAAATGCGCGATCAGGAGACCGCCGAAATCGCCATTCGCGCGGCACTCACCGGCCATCTGGTGCTCTCCACCTTGCACACCAACAGCGCGGTGTCCACGGCGATCCGTCTGGTGGAGATGGGTGTGGCAGGGTATGCCGTGGCCTCGGCCTTGAAGTGCATTCTGGCACAACGCCTGGTGCGCCGCATCTGTCAGGACTGCATCGAGCGCGTGGAGCCGGATTCGGGTGAACAGGTTCTGCTGCAAGGGTTGCTGGGCGAAGGCGCCAAGGAGGTGAGACTCAGTCGCGGACGCGGCTGTCCGCAGTGCAACCAGAGCGGTTATCGGGGCCGGATCGCTGTTGTGGAAATTTTGGAAATGCGCGGCAATCTGGCTGATGCGTTGCGTTCCAACGATACCACCCTCTTTATGCGTCAGGCCGAGAAACAACCCGGATTCGTGCCTTTGCACCTGGCCGCCTTGGGGTTCGCCCAGCGCGGCATCACCACCCTGGAGGAGGTGATGCGTCTGGTCAGCGATGTGGAAGAGGAGGAGGAGAACCTCACACTCGAAACCGAGAGTGAGCCGGAAACAGCCGGCAGCCCGGCGGCGCGTACCGACAAGGAGCGATGATCTCATGCCGGAATTCCGCTTCGTGGGCCGTATGGAGGGTAAATCCGTGGATGGGGTGATCAACGCTCCCAACCATGAAGCGGTGATTGAACAGCTGTTCAACCGGCGTATCGAGCCTTTGGAGATTCAAGAGGTTCAGACTTCGAGTGCCTCGTTCGAGATTGAAATCATGGTCGAATGGCCAACCGAGGACGACAAGATCCTTTTTGCCAGACAGATGTACACCCTGGCCAAATCCGGGGTTTCGCTGGTGCGTTCCTTTCAAGGGCTGGTCGAGAGCACCCACAACAAAAAGCTCAAACAGGCCATGGTCAAGATCATCGAGGAGCTGCAATCGGGCAAGGAGTTGTCCGTGGCGATGAGCGACCATCCGAAGATTTTTGACAAGCTCTTCACTCGCATCATCCGCATGGGTGAGGAGACGGGACGCATGGAGGAGTCCTTTCTCCAGCTTTATCAATACATGGAGGTGGACAAGAACACCCGGCGCATGATCAAGACCGCGTTACGCTATCCGAGTTTCGTGGTCACGGCCATCATTTTGGCGATGTTTGCGGTCAACTACTTTGTCATTCCCAATTTCGCGGGCATGTTTTCCAAGATGGGCGCGGATTTGCCGGCAGCCACCAAAATTCTTCTCGCCACATCGGCCTTTGTGAAAGCATACGCCGTGTGGATTTTTGTCGGCCTGGCCACGGTGATTTATGCGTTTGTCTCCTATATCAAGACCAGTGGCGGACGATTGTGGTGGGACGCCCAACGGTTGAAGCTGCCCATCGTCGGTTCGATCATCAACCGCGCCACATTGGCCCGTTACTCACGCGCCTTTTCCATGGGATCCAGAGCCGGTCTGCCGGTGATGCAGATCCTGGTCGCTGTCGAGGACGCGGTGGATAACGCGTTCATGGCGCAGCGAATTGCCGGAATGCGCGAGGGGATCGAGCGCGGTGAGAGTCTGACCCAGGCATCCTACAACAGCGGATTGTTCACCCCTTTGGTGTTGCAGATGGTGGCGGTGGGCGAGGAGACCGGGGGCGTGGGAGAGATGATGACCGAAGTGGCCGACTTTTATGAGCGCGAAGTGGAGTACGAAGTCAAAGGGCTGAGTTCGGCCATCGAGCCGATCCTGCTGATCGTGATCGGGGCCATGGTGCTGGTGTTGGCATTGGGTATTTTTATGCCGATGTGGGACATGAGTTCCGCGGTCATGAACAAGACGCGACATTGATACCATGAACGTGACGTCGATTGGTCTGACTGTGTTGCTGCTTTTGGCTGGGATCGGCTCTCTGGCCGGTCTGGTGCTTGGGGCCTGGCTGTTTTTAAACCCCGATGCCAACGCCACCCTGGAACGACCGGCAGCCGAAGCCTTGAAAAAATTGTCGCGACCGGTACGCATCGAACGGTTCGTCTACCGCAACCATCGCTGGTTCGGTGGGGGGATCGTCTTCGGTTCTCTGGTCACCCTCATGGCCCTGGGAGCCTACGGACGCCGGGTTGTGACGCTCGCGGGCAGCTTTCATGGGATGAAGGGGCTGGAATCGTGGTTGTGGGAGAGTCTGTTGCTGTTTGTGGCCATGGGCAATTTTTTTACCCTGGTGGCCGGGGTGTTGATCCTGATCCGTCCGAGCGGACTTAAAGGGTTCGAGGCGTGGGCCAACCAGTCGGTGGATTTGAATGTGTGGCGCGCCCGCTTGCGTGGTCTGCTGTTGACGTTCATGCGCGCCCGACCGAGATTCATGGCCGGAGTGTTGACACTGGGCGGGGCAATTTCGCTGGCGTTGCTGCTGCGCTATTGGTGGCGGGCAATGGGAGGGTGAGGCGGCGGAAGCGCGTCAGTGGGTTATACCCCCTACGCGAATGCAATCCCTTTTTTGTGCGTCAATCTGGGATGCGAAGCGGGGTTACTTGGCCGGTGTCGGAACCACCATCCGCATCTCCGGAACCGGTGGCACGTACTGCGCGGGCAGCGGTCAGAGACGCAGAATACCCAACGCGGCCAGGAACATCGCGCCGAGCTTGATCACCATGCGCAATTCTTGTTGTTTCATCTCTGACGAAGATTGGCTTCCAGGGTGCTGACACGGGTATCCAATTCCTTGATGTCGCGTTTGAGGGAGATTTCCAACTCCTTGATGCGATAATCCAGCTCCTGTTTGGTGGTCAGCAGTTCTTGCCGGGTGGCCAAACCATCGAAGCGAACCTTGATCTCCTGTTCATTGCGGTCCGCCAGGGTTTCGAGCTGGTCTTCGGTGTGATGCTCCCGTTTGGCGGCCAGTTCGTCGATGCGGATTTCGACCTGTTGATCCATGCGGCTGATCACTGTGGTCAACAGCTTGACATGCCCTTTGGCCTGCTTATCGGGAACGCCACAGGTTTTGAGCTGCTCGATCGACTCCTGGGCATCGAAGGCGATGGCATGGGCGTTGGACATGATGGATTCCTTGATCTGGATAGTGATGTTTTCAGCCTATCATGCAATGAATCGCAGATTTCCAGAATTTTATCACGGGTCAAGTGGTGGAAAAAGAGCCGTTTCGATACGAATGGCTGTGCAAATCGTAAAGGGTGTGCTACGCTATAAACAAACGTTTCTTTGCTGCTTTTGTCGTCGAAAAGGTGCCCTATGGACATCCCATCTCGATCCTGCCGTCATGCATCGTACTCGCCTGGTTTTACCCTGCTTGAGTTGATCATGGTGATTGTGGTCGTCGGTCTATTGGCGGGTGTGGCTGTACTGAAGTTTGTGGATCTCGGTCAGGAGGCGGAACGCTCATCTGTGGACGGGGTGTTTGCCGCTGCGCAATCCGCCTCTGGCATCAATTTCGCGGCGGTGCGCTCCGGTCGGGCCGGCGCCACGCCGATCATCGACGGCTCGACCCTGATTGCCGCCATGGAGAGCAGGCCGCATGGATGGAACGATTCGGGCAATGTCATGAGTTTTCAGGGAAAATCCGGAACCCTCTATGCCATTGCCGTGACAGGCGTCGAGGACGAAACCAGCAAGGCCACTCTTACAAAAAGCTGGTGAAAGTCGGGGGATTGATGTAGCATGTTTTCAACCGGTTTCCTGTATTTGAAGTCTTGTGATTCCGCTGCGGCGGCGCGGATGGATGACGGGAAATCTCAATCCGGCTCAAGGGTTGCGACCCTGGCCAAACCCAAGCAAGAGAAAAAAAGGAGTACACACCATGAACACCATCCCACAACCAATCGAAGTGCAGGAGCAGCAAGAAGAGCAGCAAATCCGTCAACACCGGATTCGGCAGGCGGGTTTCACCCTGATCGAGTTGATCATGGTGATCGTCATTCTGGGTATCCTGGCGGCGGTGGCCGTGCCCAAATTCACCGACTTGAGCTCCGAGGCCGAGAAAGCGGCAGCCAATGGCGTGCTGGCTGCGGTCAACTCCGCCACCGCGACCAATTTTGCGGCGGTCAAGGCCGGCAAATCGGGTGTGTCGGCGATTACAAGCAAAGCCACACTGGAAGCGGCGCTCGACGGGGTTCCGGCCGATTGGACCGTGACTTGGCCGACCATGACACACACCGGCAAGGATGGCGTAACCTATACCATCACCGTCACGGCAGAGACGGGGACCACGCGCGCGACGGCAACCTTGACCCCGTAACCAATCAAGGCTCTGATCGACGGGTGTGAATGGTTGATGTCAGCGCGGTTCGCAGGGAGTTTTCATCATGACCGGGAATCGTTCTGCAACGTCGGGTTTCATGCGTGTCGGTGGTTTGAGAGCGTTGTTTGATCGGGAGTTTTTTCTGAAATCCCGGAGTGCCAAACCGGCCCTCCGGGACAACGCCCAGGATCAAGGGGTCACCCTGATTGAACTGATCGTGGTGATGGCCATCATCGGGATTCTGGCCGTCTACACGGGGGCCAAATGGCAGGGTGATCTGACCTTGTACGCCAAGGCTGATCTGCTGGTGAACGATATCCGTCGTGCCCAGGCCGAGGCCATGGCCAACGAAGGGAACTTCACCATCATGACCGTGGCGAGCGATTCCTACCGGATCCAGAATGCGCTGGGCGTGTGGATTGACCCTCAAGCCACAAAACTGGATGGGGTGACCATACAGACGTTTACTTTCACTTTCAACAGTCTGGGTGCGCCCGTTGTCAACAATGCGGAGGTCACCAGCAACCGGGATGTGCTCTTGAGTTTGGAAGGCCAGCAGGTAACCATTCGCGTGATCGGTTATACCGGTCTGGCAAAGCGGTTGTGATGCACGGGAAGAGAGGTGCCGAGAGATGAACGGACGTCGCAAGGCAGCCGGCTTCACCCTGTTCGAACTGATTCTGTTCATCGTGGTCACCAGCATCTCATTGGCCGGGATCATTCCACTTTACAACAACGTGCTTACTGGTTTGCAGGTCGTGGATGAGCTTACACAAGCCGAATACTTGGGATTGGAGATGGTCGAAACGTTGAGGTCGGTCTACAACGAAGGTATCGGGTACGCCAATCTTATCGAAGCCAACTTTCCATCCGAATTGGCCATAAACATCGGTGGAACGTATCGGTTTGATCGCTTTGTGCAGATCGAGGGCATGATTCCGGGATTGAATCCGGGACCCTGCACTGGCCTGGAGTACAACGGTGAGCCATTCAAATGTCTGACCGTCAGTGTTAAAAGAAGCGGGAGTGACGCGGTTTTGTTTCAGGAAAGGCTGTTCAATACGGATCTGTCGAATTAAGCATGTCCATTGTGGGGGTCATTCCCCCCCTCCAACCCTCTTGGAACCTCCCATGGATCGTTCCAGGATTTCAGGAGATTTCTGGATGTCGCACCATAACGACACGCCAGACGTGAGGAGTCGTCGTTCAGCAGGCTTTACGCTGATCGAGATGGTCATTACGCTCGTGATTTTGAGCATCGTGGCGGGAACCGGTGTCGCTGCCATGACATCGGCCTTCAAAGCGATGGCCACCGGTCAAGCCATCGCTCCTCTCTCCATCGGTGGACGGATCATCATGGAGCGTATCCGCAAAGAGCTCCGCAATGCCCAATGTACCCAGATTACCCAACCAGGCGGCAATGGAAAGCTGCAACTGATTGACAACTCAGGTCGTACCCTCTTGATACATCAGGGGGTGAATGACAATGCCGTCTATCTGACTTTCAATGGCGACGGTATCAACTGGCAGTTGGGTGAAAAAGTTTTAGCCAACAGTTTACAGTTCACCGGACTCAGTTGTGCCGGCGTGGGTGTTCCACCCAAACCAAGATTGGTGACGGTCTCCTTTTCGATGCGTGACACGCTTCCGGATGGCGGGACGATCACCCTACCTTTTCGAACCTCAGTTTACATAAGGAGTTCCTGATCATGAACGCGCACGTGCAGCAACGAGGTGCGCTTGTTGTCATTGCCATGGTGATGTTGGCGGGTGTGGCGGCTGTCGGCGCCTCCCTGTCCAAGATGCAGGTGAGCGGCACGGAAGTCGCGGCAAAATATACCAGTGGCAACAAGTCGTTCAACATGGCCGAATCGGCCTTGCAGATTGGTCTCAAGCAGTTCAAGGATGCCGAGTGCGATCCAAGTCAGGTGACCGGGGCCGCACCCGAGAATGTGGATACCGGTGCCACCGAGGTGTTACAATCCCTGGGCGAAAACAAGAGCTTCAAGCTGACCTTTTGCCCCATGGATTCGAGTTGTTTCAACAATGATCTGATGCCTTCGGACGAGGATGTCACTCAGGCCGAGAACGAGAAAGACGACCCTGAGGGTACCCATCATCCCTACTGGCACAAGTACCACGGCAAGCATTTCCTGAAATACTGGTATCTCAAGGCCCACATGGGCGAGAGATACCGTCACCACCATTGGCTCCATACGGACAAACGGGAGCACTGGCATCGGAACCAGTTGCATCGAAAGAATTGTCATGGGCGTCACCATCCCCATCACAATAATTGGGATTTCAGATGCCAGACAGGTGGTGATTACAGTGCGGAAGAGGATTCTGTCAACTACTGGATGGTGACCGCTGTGGATACCTCCACGGGCGAAACGCCGCGTTCGCTTACCCAGGTGGTCACCTGCGAATCGGGCCCGGAGAATTCCGGCAACCTCTTCAAGGGTACCAACTACAACGACTGGGATCGGACGACCATGATCGATTCCCAGACCAACGGTGTCGTGACCTTTGGCACGGATTCCTTCGGTTGGAATATCAATACATCGATCCGACTTCTGGACAATCACGGTTTGACATTGCCCAACACCAACGGCCAGCCGGTATGGTTTCATGCCACTTTCCCCCTGCCGGTCTATTCGGACAGCAAGTTCAGTCTGGAGGTGAGAGCGAATGATTCCAACGGACGATACCGTATCATCAAATGCGGAGAGAATAGCGAGGGGTCCGACCAAATCGAGTTGAACAATGCTGGAGAAACGATCAAGTGTCGGAATACCCTCTACGGTCACCACTCAAGCTCATATACCAACACCTCCGTGAAATGTGACGGCAGTGAGGATGGGGATTGCAAGTTGTCGGAAGGTAGATTGCATTTCAATCTGGGAACCTTTGATACGATCCAGATCTTTGACATGAAGGTGAATGGCAGACGGTTTAAACTGGTGGATGCCTATCTGGGAACCCAGGAGGGTGGCACCGAGGCGACTGCGAAGCCGGAAGTGAAGGTTGGCAAGTGGGTGGAGAATCTGTAGTCACCCCTCTTTGACCCTGGAGCGCTCGTACGAACGTTCCAGGGTTCGAGGAGCAATCGAATACAAGGACAGTTTCCTATTCCGTCATTCCCGAGAAAGCGGGAGTCCAGGTGTGGTTATCGCTTGGATTCCCGCTTGCGGGGGTGACACCTCAACATGACTGGAACCAGTCAAGACAGGAGTATATGAGCAGCGAAGGGGCGTCACAACGCCGCATCAAGGTGGCTGGCGAAACAGACCACTCGGATTTGGATTGCGGGTCGGTTATGAATCCGATGGCGTTGGGGTCGAGGCATACTAGCTTCGACCCCTCTCTTTTTTATACGATTTTTCTTGGACAGTTGGAGAGGGTGTGATGGATATCCATGCAGCCATTATTGATCAGCGAATGTCAACCGTTGCCAATGAAATTCGAGATCAGGCAAGAGCTGAATTGAATATTGTAGGGGATGAAATCAAGCTTAAATCCTTGGCATTCGTTTTTTTGGCCGTCAATTAATGGTGGTCAAACTTGCATGACTATTAACAAGACTTTGGAAAATAATATTGGCGGAAGTGTTTCTCCAGATGCACATGTGATGTTCGACTGTATCAACTTGGCGACGACGACATGGATCAGGTGCGGCGCATCACGTATGCTACTAATAGTCAGAATTCGGTGGATCTGAGTGATCTGCGTGCCAATGATGAGCGGCAACGTCGGTTGCAAACCGATATCGAGCAGTTGGGCTATCGTTATCAGCCCAAAAGAATGGAGAAGGCATTGCAACCAAACGACATCTCCTCAGGGGTTGCTGCTGAGGCAATTCTTGCGGTATGGCGCGAGTCACCACATCAGGCCAAATTTTTTGCCAGGGAGCATTTCGGAAAACTCTATGATCACGTATTTACGGACGATTTGACAGGTGCGCAGGCGATCATAGCTGTTTTGATCTATCGCATGACCGAAAATCGACGCAAGAGACCGCAAAATCATGATCCGGTTTTTGTTCGCTATGTATCTTGTTTTATGGCAATGCGAATGGGGGTGCATCTGCTCAAAGATCTCAAGATTGCCAAGGGATCTTTGGACCATATCAGATTTCCGACTGCCAAGCAGACCCTGGATGCGAAAGGGGAGAGCTGTTTTCAAACCGCGTTGCAAGAGATTGAAAGAGCTTTGGGCCAACTTTATGGGGCTGGCAAGGAAATTTCCTGGCAACAAAGGGCCGCGACTTTTTGTCGTGGAGATTTGATCCCATATTTGAAGGACATAGAGTAGCATCGTCATGAGCGTTCCAAACAGCCACCGTTTTTTCGACAATCGCGACTGCGAATACTACCCATGCCACAATCTGCCCGAAGGCAAACATCTGAACTGCCTGTTCTGCTTCTGTCCCCTCTATACCTTCGAGAATTGTCCGGGCACGCCGATCTGGCTTGAATCCGGGATCAAGGACTGTTCCCACTGCACCGCCACCGCCACCGAGGATGCCTTTGAGGTGGTGATGGCGTATCTTGTCTCCCGTTCTGGCGAATACCTCTGACCGTTCCAACCTTGGACTCCTTTGTCCTCAATCCGGAATTTGTGAATTCTCATCTGCTGCGCATGTGTTGGTCCATGCTCTTCAAACCCATCTTTGACAATCGAATAAAAAATAGTATTGCAAAACAATTGTATGGTTAGGATAAAAAAGTTTTTGCACTATGACACATTAAAATTTGTGTTGATCAGAGGGATGCTGACGCGAGGGAGCGCACGGTTGGTGGTAAAGCCCGACTTTCTTCTGGATTGAGTCCGTAAACTGCTGAAATGGAGGTGGTGCGGTCATCGTATCAATTCGGCAAGACAACGTTAACCCAAGTTTAACATACCATAAAAAATCAATATATATCAATACTTTGCGAGTCTATTTTTCGGCAAGTGGCACTACAAAATCACGATTCTTTGATTTGACGCCTCAGACGACCATCTTTTTCACAGCACCAGGGCTTGGATTGAGACCGACAGCTTGATAGATTTTTTTCTGAGCAGGTTCCCCGGAATATGTCCCCGGAATTCCGGAATTCCTGTATCATAAATACGCTTTCATGTACAGTTTCAATCTGTTGGTCTTTCTAAGGAGGCCCTAGTTATATGTATTCCATAATGGACAGCAAGCCTCGCATGTCCATTGACACATTCTGCTCAGGATTGAAAAATGATACACCATTCTGCTTGACAGAATGAACAAAAATCCATAATATCAATATTTTATGGATTTTAATTAAAATATACCAAACAAAAAGGGAGTCTGATCATGAATCACAAAGCAAAGATAAGTATAGGGATGGCTTTTGGGGTTGCGTTGTGTGGAATGTTATGGGCCGATTCGGGTCAAGCTGCAGAACTTGTTTCTGCGATTGCCAGGGGAGGCAAGCTTTACGATAAATGGTACGAGATGACAGGAGATCCAGAGCCAACAACGATTCATCCGGCCTATCCGCCGAGCGGTGGTTATGCTGACAAGCCCAAGGATACCTGGCGTTGCAAAGAGTGTCACGGGTGGGATTACAATGGAAAATTGGGAGCTTATGCCACCGGAAAGCACGCCACCGGCATCGTGGGAATTGGGCGTCTCAATCAGGGGGATCCCGACGCGGTAGTAAAAATTCTCAACGATGATAAACACCTGTATGGTGACAAACTGACAAAACAGGATCTGAATGATCTGGCTCTTTTTGTCACTCAAGGGCAGGTAGAGATGGCACGTTGGATCGACAGCAAGACCAAGGAGGCCAAAGGTGATCGTCAGCGGGGTGAAGCGGTTTACAATACTATTTGCGCTGGATGTCATGGCACGGACGGCCAGAAGGAGCCGAAAATGCCGCCAGTAGGCAAGGTAGCCTCTGAAAATCCCTGGGAGACCTTACATAAAATTCTCAATGGGGAACCCGATTCCAAGATGCCAGCCATGCGTGCCCTGGATCCGCAAATAGCTGTTGATGTCTTGAGTTACGCCGCCACACTTCCAAAAGAGAAACCAGGCAAGTGATGTTGGCGTGATACCAAAAACCGGGGACACCATATACCAGAAACCGGGGACACCATACGCATTTCCCATATAGCTATAAATTTCCAGAAACCGGGGACACCATACGCATTTCCCATATAGCTATAAATTTAATCAGTATGCTGTCCCCGGATTTACCAGTAGGATGGCTGCTCATCGCCAGCCTTCTACGGCGCAACATTCTGGATCCCGCCATTGTAGAGCCCATCCTGCGCGGGGACAACCCGGATAGCCACAGCTTGGAGAAGTTGCCGGCGGGGATTCCTCTGGAGTGGGAGGAGTAGGGGAGGCGGTTTGTAGTGGGGAAATTGCTATACTGTCACGGGATTTCGGGATTGCTGGATGCAGAGACTTCAGGGAGTGAACAGAAATTGGTATGATGTCCCTGGAATTCCCCGGGATTTCGGGATTGCTGGATGCAGAGACTTCAGGGAGTGAACAGGAATTGGTATGGTGTCCCTGGAATTCCTCTGGAATTCCTACAGGGAGTGAACAGAAATTGGTATGGTGTCCCTGGAATTCCTATGGTGTCCTTGGAATTCCCCTGGAATTCCCATCCAAAATCTATCCGATGTGATTTCCAGGGGGCGAGGTTCTGCCGCCAGTCTCCGTCGGGCGCGGATACTGCTCAACGCTGATTCCGACGGTCGTGGACCGACTGATTCAACAGGCGCTGAATCAGGTGATGCAACCGATATTTGATGGGGAATTTTCGGGATCGAGTTACGGCTTTCGACCGGGATGGGGCGCGCACATGGCCATTCGACAGGCTCGGGCGCATGTGGCTTTCACACGTGCAAGGAACCTGATGATCGGACGCGCTTTTTCCATGGCCGCGCAACGGCGCATGGAGCAGCAGGTGGCCGCCGGCCTGACGCGACTAAAAATGAGATGGTGGCATTTCGGCAAGATTCATTCCTGGGTCAGTCACGATCTGGCGGATGGTCAGGTGGGGGCGGTGCATGCGTCGTTTATGGTGGGCGGACAGGAGATCCGGTTTCCCCGTGATCCAGAAGCCCCGCCGGGACAGACCATCAATTGCGACTGCACCGCCATTGCGCACATGGATGACTGGGAGAGGGTGCATCCTGGGGACAAGCCATTCTCCGAGCCGGAGATTCTGCGCAATCGGGTTGCCTCAGGGGGCAGAGATTGGGTATTCTTCTGTTTTTAAGGAGGATTCAGGTTGGAATTCCCGCCGTAGGGCATCTCATCTACAGGAGGCAGAGTTTATGATCGTGCAGAGATTTTTTTTTCATGTCGGGGTGGTGGTTGCGCTCATGCTGTCCACCATGGATGTACAGGCTTCGGAAAGGAGTCATTGGCAGACGGATTTCGGGCCTGTGAAGTTGCGGGTGGAGGGGGATGGTCGGGTGACGGGTTCGTATCCGGACTATCAGGGGTCTTTGGAGGGTGAGCTTCTGGATCACCATCAGTTGGATCTTTACTGGTTTCAGCCCCGTTCCGATGTACGTTGCAATCACTCCCGGGGAGGCACCCATTATTGGGGTCGGGTTTACTTTCGCATCGTTGGTGGGGAGCGCTTATCCGGGGAGTGGTCTTATTGTGACCGTCGAGCAGGAAGTGGCGGCAAGTGGAATGGTTATTTGACTTCCGGCGTGGCGCCTGGCCGGGAGGGGCGGCATAGGGGGCCTGGGTACGGGGATCGTTGAGAAGCGGCAAAATATGGGGAAGGTCAGGCTGGCTTTGGGCTTCGACTGTTCTGACCGCCTTTGACGGATGCTGGCAGAGGCTGTATCCAGCCTTGTGAACATTCACGAAACCATGATTGGTCCCTCGTGTCGGCTTGTTGGTGCTGTTGTCGACAGGCGTTACGCCACCGTGCATAACGGGCATCGTGTTTTTGCTGCGCTGCCAAGCGTGCGGCGTTCGATTCCGGTCGCCGGAGATGGTGGTCAAGACCTGGCAGGCTGGAAATGAGCAGGAGTACGGCCTTCAGGAGCGCGAAATCATCCAGGCCCTGCGGCGACTCGATCCGGTCTGGAGGAGTTATTCCCGGTCGAACAGCAACGGCTGGTTTATCTGCTCATAGACGCGGTGGAGGTGAGCAAAGGGGACGTTCAGGTTCATTTGCGCGCGGCGGGGCTTGATACGCTGGCTCGCGAACTCAACGACATTGGCACCCAACAGGAGGTTGCGGCATGAAGACAGAGATGAGACAAAACGGCGAGATTATCGTGGTGACCATCCAGCTGCAACTCATGTAAGTGGATACCGCGATGAATGCCCTTCTGCAGGCAGCTCGTCGCCATGATCTGGCTGACTTTACCCGGCGCATCGAGGCGGGTGAGGAGGTTGGCATTCCCAGCGAGGCTGGAGTGGGGGTTCTCTCCTACCTTGTCCAACCCGCTCAGACTTTTGATGAAAACGATTGGAAACTCCAGGCTGAGCACGTCATGAGTTTCCTCGGCTTGGTTGACGGCGTTCCTCCTGCGCAGCCCTATGTCTCGACTGCGTCGGAACTTGCCGCCCAGCGCCTGTGCATCAAACACGGTGTCAATCTCGAAGCGACCGACAGCGTGGGCGACACGGCCCTGGCTTATGCCGCCTATTACGGCAACCAGCCGGCGGCGGAACTATTGCTGAGCGCCGGCGCGGAATGCATCGACCTGTCCGGATTCGGTCATTCGCCACTGACATACGCCATCAATGGCGGCCATGTCGAAATCGTCAGGGTGATGCTGGCCTGTGCCCAGGTACAAGGACGCCTGGCGGAGATTGCCGACACTCCCGCATACCAGCGAAGCTTCGATGGTGTCGATGCTGAGATCCTTGCGTTGCTGGAATGGTACCTTCCGGATATCCGCATGGCGCGGGCCGAACGGAAACGCATCAGTAACCTGAAAGGCGCCCTTGAATGGCAACCAGAACCCGATCCGCCGATCCGGCTGTGGCTGAGCGAACATCCCATGCATGTGGGACGGGCCGAGATGGAATCAGGGCCCATCCTCAAAATTTGCATCAACTGTCTCTATCCCTACCGAGTGGCTTATCCCTATCATGGCAGCCGTTATGGGCAAGTAGGCGGTTACGGTTGTCCGCGCTGCCAGGCCTATTTTGCCTTGATCGATGACGACATGTGCAATAGCCAGGTGCATTACGACTATTTCGACGGCAACCATGTCAATGGCAGGGAGCGTCTCATCGACGGTCCCTGGGATAAGGCCGATCTCCTGCCGATCACCCTCGACTATGCCCTTCTTTATCGCCTGGATTTACTGCAAGAGCTGGAACGGCTGCATGGCAGCCCTTTGTTCGATGCCCTGCGCACCCGGCGGGAATATGCCCATCTGGCAGAATTGGCAGGCATCGTGTCGGAGGCATTTTTCGACGCCCGTTCGCCACGCCACTTCGACAACCGACTGAATGGACAAATACCGTTGCCACCCGAAGCCGATGCCTGGGTCAATCTGATCCGCACCCTGTTGCCCGAAGAAACGGATCGGGAAGCCTGGCTGGTGCCCGATGAGACGGGAAAACGCTTGATCGTGGTTCGACCGACATCCCGTAACGGCCCTTGAGGAGCCGTTAAGAAAGCACATGGTCCTTTCATTGCTAACGTCTGCCAGGATAACGCAAGTTGCTGGCATAGAAGTCTTCAATTATTTCTTACGGCTCCTCTGGATCTGCACCTTGTGCCGATCAAACCGTTGGAGAGTTGACGGCGCCGTAATCTCGCCCGTGTCACGGTTCTGGCCGCGTTCTTGGACAAGGCACCACCTCCAAGACAGGCACGAACGTGACACGTTTGGGGGCCAACGGGGTGCATTACTGTCGTGGCCATGTCTGGCTGGTGCCTGTCTGGAGTTTCATGCGACTGCATGCTCAAATTTGTCTCTACGCCAAATATAATAATTTTATAAATTTGCCTCTTAAATTTATATTCAAAACGGACCCAGATTCGAATCTTTCCGCCATTCTCCGCAACCAGGTTTACCATCGAACAGGTCCCGCCACCGGGAAGCGAGTCCTTGGAGGGGAGAGGGTAACCTCGAATTTTAAGCGTAGGACAGCGAAACAACAGGCCGTAAGCCGACAAGCTGAAGTGATTGAGCCCCGTTAAAGTTAAACGGGAAGGGCGACGCTGTGGAGATTGCGGAAGCCAATACAGATGGTGGCGATAGGGCAAGTGACCATCTGCTTCCTCGGGGTCTGAGAGCAATGGCCCTTAGATAAGAAAATTCTTTTCAGTTTCAACTAGCTGTGACATCGACCCCCTGATGGTGCATGATTAACGATTCTCAGACGTTTAACATGACCAGACAGGATGTCGACGATGTTCAAGTCTATAAGTTATGCATATGACTACTTAGTGACATTTTCAGAACGGGAAAAATGCTAAAAGATTTCGGCAGGAGATGGAAGAACGGCTCGCCCAGTTTGGTCTGACCGTGGTCCCCGAAAAGACCAAGATTTTGGAATTCGGACCAATCGCATTGGCCAAGGCGGAAGCTCAGGGGGGAAGGGTGGAAACCGTTGACTTCCTGGGCTTCACACACTTCTGTGGTCGAGCACGAAACGGCAAGAAGTTTCGCATGAAAAGGACGACGGTTGGTAAAAGGTTTTCAGCCAAATTGGCTATCTTCAAGGAGTGGCTGAAGAAAAATCGAAACCAGCCTGTCCGGGAACTGATGCCCATCGTGGCGGCCAAATTGCGTGGCCATTACGCCTACTATGGGGTCACGGACAATAGTGGTGCTATCAACCAGTATGGGTACGAGGTCAACAAACTATTGTTCAAATGGCTGGGCAGGCGGGAAAAGAAGGGCAGTATGAGCTGGCAGAAATTCAATCATCTGCTTACGCTGTTCCCGCTACCAACACCGCGTATACGGGTCAACCTGCTCTGAAGCGTCGTGAAGAGTGCTGGTGAGGAGTCGTGTGCGTCAATAGCGCAAGCACGGTTCTGGGAGGGGCCGGGGACAACGGATGGTCGGAATATGGTGGCACTGCCGGGAAACCAAGCAGCAAACTTAGAAAACAAACCTCGACCTGTAGCACGCGAAGGAACCGGTCTACTCGACAGACTTTGTTACAATGCAGCACAAAGAAGAGTTTGAAGGCGTCTCGGCTACCCATTGATGCATGTTACCTTGGGAGCCCTGATCTTCAAAGGCTTTCAGCGTCTACTCAAATTCTCCTCCTAAAAACAGCTGTAACCTGTGGACCCGCATTCCAATTTCATTTTGGTAGGCAAGTGATGTATCCGCGAACTTTTTACTCTATTCGCGGAGCATTTAATAATTTGCAGGGCATTTTTCCGGTCAATGCCGGTCGATGAATACCTCGTCCACCGAGTTTGCGAACAGGACGTTTTCGCTCCATGCACCGAGCAGTTCCAAATCCGCCGACCGCACCTTCTCGGTCACCCAGTCCGGAGTTGAGCAAAATTTCCGGCGCATCTGTTTAAGCAGCATGGAAGCGGCTTCCTCCTGGCGTCCTTCCTGGCGTCCTTCCTGGCGTCCTTCAAATCGTCCTCTGGCTTCCCATTGCTTGGTCCATTCCTGTACCGTTTCGGCAAGCATGGCATCCACCTCCTGCAAGTCGTTCAATTCGGGAACCTTCTGACCCGGCACGCGTCTTGGCAACAACACCCGGCCCAGCATCACCGTGAAGGCGCGCCTCAGGCTCAATTGCTCCGGAGCCTTCAGCCATTCGATCAACTGCCGTACAGAATCACGGATATCTTCCGGCGTTCGACTCTTTTCCAACCGGAACAAGGTCGCCACCAGATTGCGCGAGAAGTCCAGTTCAGCATCCCCATACCGCATTTCGTCGATGAGCAGATACCTCATCCGGGGACGATACCGATCCAATCCGCCCGGAACCGATACGATCAGATCACCCACATCCTGGGCTGCTGTCCATATCGGTTTCCCGTTGTAGAGTGCGACCGGCAGCACCGGCGGCAGCTGTTCTCCTGATTTGATCCGTCCGGATTTGGCCAGATCCTGGTACAACAGCATCACATAGGTCGTCATCCGCACGGCCATAAGCCAGTCCACCGTGGACTGGAACTCCAGCAACAAATAGATATACAGCCACTCGTCGCCCCAACGGACCCGCCAGATCACGTCGTCCGCCCGGTCACGAAGATCATCGGTCACATAGCTGCCGTTCACCTTTTCCAGACTGGCAAAATCGAGCTGACTGACCCACTCTTCGTGAACAAACCCTTGCAAGAGGTCTTTCACCATGTCGGCATGGCTGAAAAGCAACTTGTAGCCAGAATCGTGATCGGCCAACAACGAATTCCTCATGCTTAAAAATTGGTCCAGGATTGACCATCAGGCATCATCCCGGATTCCGATTTTCCGGCAAAATTCTCCTGTCGTCCAGCAGAATCCGCTACCCCCGGTCACGAATCATGTTCATCAGATCCTCCACCGACAACCTGCCGCTCATCTCCCTCCAGGAGTCCGTCGGCCAGATCCCGTTTGTGCCGGTGCAGCGCGACTATTTTCTCTTCGATGGTGGCCGTGGTGATCAGACGGTAGATGGTCACCGGTCGCGCTTGACCGATACGGTGGGCGCGATCCGATGCCTGATCCTCCACCGCCGGATTCCACCAGGGATCCATATGAATCACATAGTCGGCTGCCGTCAGATTGATGCCAACCCCTCCGGCCTTCAAACTGATGAGAAACAGATCGCCCGACCCGGCCTGAAAGGCATCGACGCGGGCCTGACGCTCTTTGGCCGACGTACCGCCATCCAGGTACTGGTAGGAGACCTGTTTCTCGTCCAGCAAAGCGCGCAGAATGGCCAGATGATCGACGAACTGGCTGTGAACACCAGCTCCTTGTGCCGGTTGACCAACAACTCCTCCACCACCTCCCAGAAGAGCGCCAGCTTGCTGCTCTCGATGGGACTCTCCGGCAGCACCAGGCGACTGTTGCAGCAGGCCCGCCGCAATCGCATGATCTCGACCAGAATCCGGAAACGTTTCTGTTCGGGTGGACCTTGCAGGCTTTCGCTCTCCTCGACCGCTTTGCGGCGCAGGGTCTCATAAAACGTCATCTCTTCAAGGCACATCTCCACGTTCAAAACGATTTCGGTGCGGGGCGGCAACTCTTCGAGCACCTGATTCTTGGTACGCTGCGGCAGAAAAGGTTGAATGAGTCTCTTGAGTCTCTTCTGGGCGGCTTTGTCGCCGTTGCGTTCGATGGGCGCGGCAAATCGTTCGTTGAACGACTCCAGCGAACCAGGCATGATCGAAGGGGAGATCACAGATCCAACTCCAGGGGTGGGACGCTGCCATATCGTGTGCGAATTGTTCCCGACAGGCTTCAAGCAGGAAATCGATCTTTTGCGTGTTCTGAGCGAAAACGGCGATGCGCAACTCGCGCAAACCCCGTTCGACACTGACCATCCGTTTCGAGTAGACGTAGGATTCGATCAGGGGAAAATGTTTTTGGATGCTGGCGACGATCGGATCGAACCGTTTGGCGAGAATGGCAGAGCGGGTGGCATGGAAGGCGATGACCGCCGCGCACCGAAACTGCTGGTTGCTGACATAATCCGTGCTCACCAATTTCAGGGAGGCCAAGCGATGCAGTATCGGCGTCAACGCCTGGGTGCTCAGAGGCTTGCCCGTCTCCCCCTTGATGCCGGCATCCCGCAAGCCGTTGGCCAGTTGGGTCCGCGGCTGGATTCGACCAGGATAGCGAGGAATTGCAAGACGATCTGTTCAGTGGCCGTCAACTGATGATAGCGTTCCACGGCGACATCCGATGTCAGGTCGGCTTGGTTGGTCATTTTTCCAGAAGCTCTCCTTGGATCAGGCCGGTCAAAGAGCCGTTCGAAGTCGACAGCACCGTTGCATGGACCTTCAAAAAGGCGAACCGATTCCGAATGATCGGTTCAGGGGATGGATGACGATACCATTTAATCGTTCCGGGAAACCCTATGCCACGAAATTTCGCCAAACCGGCGCCACATATACAAAAAAAACGGCCTTGCCCATGGCCAGCCTCTTCGGCTTATGGTCCGCTCGTGGCGACTTTGGGAGACGGACAGGGTAGTCTGGATGGAGGCGACATCGGCATTGTCCGCTTGCCGTGGAACTCCTGATCAAGAGAGTACCTTGGACGGGGGGCAAGGGGGCGTCTCCCATCATGGAGTTGGCCGCTTTATCCGAGCAGGCGCCCGACCTTGACCACGAGAAGGGCCAGACTCCAGGCAATAGTGAACGAAAAAAGCACCGAGAATCCGGCCCATCCCCAGTTTCCTGCCTCGCGACGAATGGCCGCGATGGTGGCCAGACAGGGGGTGTAGAGCAACGTGAAGATCATAAAGGCAAACGCGATCCGCGGAGACATGGCGTTGGCCAACTGCTGTCTGAGGCTGTCGGATTCAGCGGCTTGTTCGCGATCCTCGGCGTAGAGCACCGCATAACTGGCCACCACCACCTCTTTGGCCATGAAACCGGTAAGAATCGCCACCGTATCACGCCAGGTGAACTCCAGGGGGGCAAAAACCGGAGCCACCGCCTGAGCGACGCGACCCAGATAGCTGTTGGCCAAAGCCTCCTGGGCCTGCTGACGGGTCAGTTTGGCGATGGTCTCGTTCCGCTGTACCGTTTCGGGTTGCTTCTGGAGTTGTTCAATCTGACCGGAGAAATCCATGCTCCAGTCGATCTCCTTGGGAAATTCCTTCATGAACCACAGCACCATGGAGCCCACCAGGATCACACCGGCGATCTTGTTGAGAAAATCGAGGGCATTATCCCACATGTGCTGGCCGAGGGAACGCAAGGTCGGCATGCGATAGGGCGGCAACTCCATGATGAAACTCTCCTGCAACCCCTTGGGGAGCAGGCGGTTCAGGATTACCGAACCCACCATGGCCATGATGATGCTGATGATGTACATCAAAAACACCATGGTGGCTGCCGAATCATTGAAAAATGCGCCGGCAAACAGGATGAACACCGGCAAGCGCGCCGCACACAGCACGAAGGGGTTGACCAGAATGGTGATCAATCGGGCGCGGGGACTTTCGATGGTCCGGGTTGCCATGACCGCAGGCACGTTGCAGCCAAAGCCGACCACCAGGGGGATCAGCGCCTTGCCATGCAGTCCGAAGGCATTCATCAACCGATCCATCAGGAAGGCGGCGCGGGTCAAATAGCCGCTTTCGCTGAAGATCGCCATGAAAAAGAACAGAATGACCACATTGGGTAGAAAAATGATCGTCCCCCCAACGCCGGCGATCACCCCCTGTATGAGCAGATCGTGCGCCATGCCGGAGGGAATCAGCGTATCGGCGAACTCCTTCACCCAGCCGACGGCGGACTCAATCCAACCCATTGGTACCTTGCCCAGCGTGAAGGTGGTCTGGAACATCACCCACAAGAAGCCTACGAACAGCGGCAAGCCCCATACCCGGTGCAATAACCAGCGATCCAACCGATCGGTCCAGTCCGGCACGGCAGCGGCATCGGAGCGGCGCGCACACGCGGCAATCAGACTCTGTACATGGGCAAAACGGGCATCGGCAAACAGCATTTCGCATTCGCCGCCATGCTCCCGGGCCAACTCGGTACGCTCCTGACGCACCAACTCCAGCAGATGGGCATGATCCCCTTCGCGTTGCAACAGGGCCTCATCCCCTTCCAACAACTTGATCGCCAGCCAACGGCTTTGATGCGGCGCCATGGCATCGGGATGCAGCCGAAGAATCAATCCTTGCACCCGTTCGATGGCATCTGCCAGATGATCATCATAATCGATCACCAGTGGCATCGGATGGCTCGGCAGGTGATGGCTCATCTCCACCAACGCCGCACGCAGACGATCCAGCCCCTCACCCGTCACGCCGTTGACCTTGACCACCGGACCACCGAGACGCTTCGCCAGACCGGCGGCATCGATGGTCACCCATTTGCGCTCCGCTTCATCGATCATATTGAGCACGAACAAAATCGGTCGTCCCATTTCCACCAACTGCGTGGTGAGAAACAAGGAACGCTCCAGATTGCCCGCATCCAGGACGTTCACGAGAATTTCGGAACGCTCCTCATGCAGATGATCGCGTGCGCCACTCTCTTCCGGGGTTTGGGTGGTCAGGGCATAGAGTCCGGGCAAATCGGCCAGCCGGAATTGCCTGCCAGCGTGTTCAAACATCCGCTCCATCACCATGACCGTCACGCGCGGATAGTTGGCCACCGGCGCGTTGCTGCCGCATAGTTGATTGAAGATCGTTGTCTTGCCGCTGTTCGGATTGCCAATCAATCCGACGGTCACGATCTTGAGGGTATCATCCATTATGTTTGCCTTGATAAGAATTATTTGGCTGTTTATGATATTAAAGTAATAATCTGGGGCTGTTACGATTCAAGGATGGTCGAGCAGAGTTGCCGCAACTTTGAGCAGCTTTTGATAGGCCTCCTGTGCTTCATCCCAGCTTTCCGCTTCGATCATCCCTTGCATCCGAAGCAACTGCGCGGCAACTCGTTTGGCATCCATGGCAGCTGCCTTGCCTCTCAACGCGCCGATCACGTCCAACGCGTGCTCGATTTGCAGACGCTCGATGGCCTGTTTCAGTCGCACCAACTGCT
>JADFZD010000090.1 GCA_015232705.1 Magnetococcales bacterium
ATATTTTTGGATTTATGCCAATCTGACATGTTTGGATACAAGTTTCCGTGAAGTATCTGCAAAAATTTTTAAATTTCTGCTAGAATTGCAAGATAAATCCGGCTATCATGATATCCGTATCTGTAAGAGGCTGTTTGGCGCTTGCCAAACAGACGATGCGGGCCATGGATGGCCCGCGAAAGGGTGAAGCATTCGGGATTTCAGGGATGGAATCATCACACCTCCTCCAAGTGATACACACGAGCTTTGGGAAACCAAGGATGGGGTGCGAGAGGGGATGGGCCATGCTCAAGAGAAATCCGATACAGACGTATTCATGAGTCGCAGAATGAGAAAAAGGAAAGTCAGTCATGAACATTACGGTTAACGAAAATACTCAAAGTATCGTTTTGCCTGAGCATTTTGACTATACATTGCTGAAGCAGTTTCTCGACTCTGCGAGCAAAATCAAGGATTCTGAAAGTGTGGTTGTTGATTTCAGTCATGTCGCTTATATTGACTCATCTGGAATAAGCGCGTTATTTCGTTTGTGGGAAATGGTTGAGAGGCCGGGGTGTATCCGTCTTGTCAATGTTCGACCGGAAATTCAGGAACTTCTCGACCTGACCGGATATGCTCGTTTGATTGTGGGAAATGGCATGGCAGCCCAAGTGCTCCCTTGATCGAGGGAACGGGATTTTTGCGGGGCGCATGAAGGGTGTCAAGCGCTACATAAAATGGTCCCCTTGCGATGGGTAAAATGGATCCCTCTTCCGGCCAAGTTGGT
Source organism: Magnetococcales bacterium (assembly GCA_015232705.1). Taxonomy (GTDB): domain Bacteria; phylum Pseudomonadota; class Magnetococcia; order Magnetococcales; family Magnetaquicoccaceae; genus Magnetaquiglobus. The sequence continues at coordinate 767 of JADFZD010000090.1, forward strand.
GGAGGGTAGGGGGCTCATATTCCGGATTTTATCTGGCCGGACGTCGTTTTTCATGAGGTCAGTAGGATTCTCTGAATGGGAACCACAAGTCCGTGGCGCAGCAGACGATCCAGGACGCTCTGGCGCCAACGTGGTTTACTTGGTGGTCAAGGGAGGCCAAATCCGCCGGGTCAGGTCATTTTTGGCGCGAACGTGAGCTACGTTGGGGACAATGGTGCGCAAGTTCGCCGGTTTCTCTGGTGGATAGACACCAGAGAAACTTTTCAGGTCTCCCAGATATCATGCCTTTCCAGCCGAACTTCACATGCAATATCTCCAGACGCGCAGTTCTCTGGATGCTTTTCGACCATGCAACAAGTGTTGGATGTACGTGCCAGGGATGCTCAGTGGTTTCGCCCGTTGACAGCCGAGATAATCGCCATCCGGTATGTCAAAGGGTGTCAGATTCGTGAATGGAAGAAACGGGACGGATATGGAAGCGAGGCACTCGATTGCCGGGTTTACGGCATGGCGGCTCTTGGGGGATTGGTCGCCATGGGGTTGCAAGGGGACAAAGATGCCGAAAAGTTGGTGAAGATACCTCTGAAGGAAGCCGAAACGCCCTTGTCTGCGAAAGCACTGCGTTCCGAACACATAAAGAAGGGTGGTGTATCACGCATCCTGGATGGCCTGATGGGCAGTCGGTTTCACGAGCCATGGGAGGCAACCAACTGAAGAACGCGTGCTCCGTAGTTCTTGAGTTTGCTGGATCCAACGCCGTGGACCTCGGCCAATTCATCGAGGGTGGTGGGCATGACCTCCACAATCTCCCGCAAAGTGGCATCGTGAAAAATGACATAGGGCGGGACGTTTTGTTCTTTGGCCAGTTCCATGCGCATGGCACGCAAGGCATCCCAGAGGTTTGACCCGGAGGGATTGGCAGGCATGGCGGTGTTGCGCATGCGCTCCTGCCTCTTTTCGGTTTTGCGTTCCCTGACGCGGGATGCCGTACCAGGGATGGGATCGTTGCGGAATAGAATCGGCATTTCTCCACGCAGGACCGGGCGGCTGCTTTCGTTCAGATGCAGGCCACCGTGTCCTTCCAAGTCCACCGAGAGAAAGCCTCCCGCCACCAGTTGACGGAAAACCGAACGCCACTGGCCAGCAGACAGCTCCTTGCCGATGCCAAAGGTGCTGATTTTTTGATGGCCGAACTTCAGTACCCGCTCGGTCTCCTTGCCGAGGAGCACGTCGATCAGGTGGACCGCCCCGAACTTCTGACCGGTGCGAAAGACGCAGGATAACGCTTTCTGCGCCGCCACCAGGCCATCCCAACTCTCCATCGGGGAAAGACAGGTGTCGCAGTTGCCGCAGGTGTTTGGAGCCTCCTCGCCAAAATGATTTCTCAGAACCCGGCGACGGCAAGATGTGGTTTCGCAGTACCCGAGCAGGGAGTCCAGTTTGCGCATTTCGACCCGTTTGAAACGCTCTTCCGCTTCGGAGCTTTCGATCAGGCGGCGCAGCAGAACCACATCCTCCATGCCGTACGTGAGAAAAGCGTTGGCGGGCAGACCATCCCGTCCGGCGCGACCCGTCTCCTGGTAATAGGCTTCCAGGCTCTTGGGAAGATCGAGATGGGCGACGAAACGGACATCCGGCTTGTCGATGCCCATGCCGAAGGCGATAGTAGCCACCACCACGACGCCATCCTCGAAAAGAAAGCGTTCCTGATTGCGACGGCGCACCTCGGCATCCAGTCCGGCATGATAGGGCAAGGCATTCCAGCCCTGCTGGACCAGCCAGGCGGCGGTCTCCTCCACCTTGGCCCGCGACAGACAATAGACGATCCCCGCATCGCCCGTATGTTCGGATTCCAGAAACCGTTTCAGCTGCTGCCTGGGATTGTCCTTGGGGGTGACCAGGTAGCGAATGTTGGGGCGGTCGAAACCGGCGACGAACATCCTGGCTCGCTCAAGCCGCAGCCGCCCGACGATCTCGCCCCGGGTGGGAACATCGGCGGTGGCGGTCAGGGCGATGCGGGGTACGTCGGGGAAGCGTTCGGCCAGCACCGACAGGCCCAGGTAATCCGGTCGGAAATCGTGTCCCCATTGGGAGACGCAATGGGCCTCGTCGATGGCGAACAGCGCCACCGGGATGTCGTCGAGCAGCGTCAGGGAGGAGTCCAACACAATCCGCTCCGGCGCCATGTAGAGCAGATCCAACGCGCCGGCGCGTGCCTGATTGATCACCTGCCACACCTCGCGTCCGCTCAGGCTGGAGTTGACGAAGGCGGCCCGGATGCCATTCTGGCGCAACGCCCCAACCTGATCCTGCATCAACGCGATGAGCGGCGAGACCACGACACCGACGCCGGGCCTCAACAAGGACGGGATCTGGTAGCAAAGCGACTTGCCCCCGCCGGTAGGCATGAGTACCACGGCATCGCCACCGGCGCTCATATGGTTGATGACATCCCTCTGGAAGCCACGGAACGCCTCATAGCCGAAATGGCGCCGCAATACGTCCAGGGCCGGGTCGTCATCGGCAAGAGGTGATGTGGGTGGCGTGACGAAGGTCATGGATTTCTCGATGGTCCAGGAGAGACATCCACCGAGGATTCGGAAGACGCGCAACAGCATACAGCACTCTCATGCGTTCCAGAAGATCCGGAGGGTTCATCATGGCTACGCTTGCCGATTTACAAATGATCGGCAAGTTGCTGGGGCATACACAGTCGGCCACGACGGCACGTTACGCCCATTTTGCGGACGATCCCTTGAAGACGGCCACAGGATTGGCGTTCGAACTTCGCGCGATTGATGATTCCATGGATGGAATCCCCAAACAACCTCCTGGTGGGCTGACAAAGCGGAATGGACAGGTTTGTTGGAAGGTCATTCCCGCAAAAGCGGGTATCCAAGGGTTAGGGCGGGTTGACATATGGCGTCTGCGGCCTTGATACGGCGTGGCGACACCCCTGTGCTGCTCACATACGACCGTGTATGTGTGCTGTTCGGTGCGTCGCGCCTTGTTTTGCAGGCTTGCGGCCTGCATATGTCAACACACCCGGGGTAACGGCATCTGGATACCCAATCTATGCGAGCATGACGGTTGTCAAAGGATCTTCGTTTGCCCACTGGAGGCGCGTTGCGCTCGATTGACGATCCTCAATCGTGGAACGACCACGGTTTCCGGTCGTCAAAGCATCGCGCGCGCTGTCCTGATGCGCATTGGCCGGTTTCGCAACGAAATTTTATGCACAAAGCGGGCTTACCGCACCAACCAGATCAAACGGAACAGCCGTCCACATCTCCTGGGGCTTTGATGCGCAAACCGGTTTTTTTCAGGATGCGTGAGCCGTGCAGCACCAGATGCCCCCGTTGCCGCTTACCGATGATGCGTTCCAGAATACGGATCTTATCCATCACCACCGCGCGATCGGTTCCATGCACCATCACGAACAGGTTGTAGGGCCACTCTGGGAGATGACGCGGACGCGCATGACAGTGGGTGACGAAATCCAATTCGCTGACCGTGTTGCCGACCACGCAGAGCTTGTCATCCGGCACGTCCCACACCGACATGCCGTTACCCTGCAATCCAAGACGGTAATGGTTGCAGGATAAACCGATACGACGGATCCACCCTCGCTGGAGCATCGCCAAAAAGCGCGTTATGACCGTCTCCACCGCAACACCGACATGCGTGGCCACCTGGTGATACGGCTCCAGGACCAATGGCAACCCCTCCTGGGTGGCAGCGATCAACGCTCGATCAAGGGTATCCGGGTAGCATGGCGTCTCATCCTCCACCGGATCGTCGAACAGCGGGGTGGTATCGATGGTGCCATCCTTATCGAGCTTCACCTGCACACCCGGGCGATACTCCTCGATCTTGGGAAGATCGAAAATCTCCAGACCGGTCAAGGTACGGATCCGCGTCAGCACCTCGAAGAGTTCCGCCCTCTTTTCGGTCGCCACCACGAACCACATGTTGAAGGGATGTTCCCTGGCGTAGTTGTGGGCCACCTCGGGTTGGGCATTCACTACCTCGGTCACCCATTTGAAGTCCGCTGCGGGCACCTGCATGGTCGCCAGGGTCAATCCACCTCCCAAGCGTTCCGCATGGTAGGCGGGACCAAACCGGGTGATCAGACCATTGGCCGACAACTTGGCCAATCCTTCGATCACCCCCTCCTCCGACAGATCCAACAACTCCGCCGCTGCGGCATAAGGTCGTCCGATCACAGGAAAGCCGCTTTGCAGCCCATTGATGATGCGTATCGCGCGCGGATCCATCAGCATGATCACCCCCATTACAAGCGCCACAACGGAGATTGGATCAGAGGCTGACGGACGCAGGCCTGTCAGCCGAAATTCGAGCCGTTCATGGCCCGATAAACGGTCCAGAATTCACACACCTAAAGGCTCCCTCGCATGGGAGTCTGGTCGCACGCCAGAGTGATCATCCTGCGCCAGCGCGCGCACCGCGCCATCACGACCATCCATCATGCATGAGAGATGACCCAAGGCCCGTGCGCAGGAGCGTGATGTCGCCCATTTGCCTGCCGCGGGGGAGAACCCCTCATCCCTGGACCTCCTCGCGGGAGTTCCACGGTCATGCGAACCCTCATTTGTGAAGCCACTTTCAGACCGCACAGGTATGGACGTCAGGCAGAAGCCAAACCATCAGATATGTGCGCCAATGCCCGATTCGTGATGATGCACACCACCCCGTTTCTCTTGATGATCTCTTTTTCTTGCTGCGCGCGCAAGATATCCAATACATCCCTCTGTTCGACACCGCTCATCTGACCGTTACCCAGGCTCGCCAGGCAGGAGGTTCGGGAAGATAACTCTCCTCCAGTATGGACCAAGATCCGGCAGTTGTGGACATTCATCTGAGACAACCTGGTTGATCCACCTGGCCAATCGGAAGAAAGCCTCATGTCCCATAAGACAACCTGGATTTTTAAAATTTACATGACAAACCAATCAATTAAACCTGGATCCGGCAATTGCGGGTGATTGTATGAGCTAACATGTTGGTTCATATGGTGAATTGTAAGAAATATAAGTTATATTATCGGTAATGAGGCTTTCTTCCGATTTGCCAGATGGATCAAGAGGTTGCCGCAGGTGATTGCCCGCAACT
>JADFZD010000091.1 GCA_015232705.1 Magnetococcales bacterium
CTGGGTGCGCGGAACCTCCAGGGTATAGCCGAAGCTCTGGTGGTATTTGATCTTGAGAGAGGCGATCCCCAACCGTTCGCGTTCGCGCTGTTCCATCTTGCCAAGAATGCCCTTGGCATCGACGCTCAAGGTACGACACTGATCGAGTTCGGCGTGGACGCCGGTGCGGATCGCCGCGCCATCGGTCAGACGCACCGGGGGTTCGTCGGTGAGGGTGGCGGTCAGAGTTGCGTGCAGCGCGTCGTGGCCGGCCAGTTGCCCGGCGATCCCTTCCAGACGCGGGGGCAGGGGAGTCGCATCGTTTCGCAGGAGGGACCACAGAGCGGGGAGCCGTCCCAGGGAGTCGCGCAGCGCGCCCAGATCGCGCGGTGAGGCCCGGCCCATGGCCACTCGACCGATCAGGCGCTCAAGATCGTAAATCCCCTTGAGTTCATCGCGAATCGCTTCGCGGGTGTTGGCCTGGGCGATCAGCCAGGCCACCCCCTCCTGGCGGGCGCGGATGCGCGCCAGATCCTGCAACGGATGGTTGAGCCACTGGGCCAGAAGGCGTGCGCCCATCGAGGTGGCGCTTTGGTCGAGCGCGCCGATCAGGCTTCCGCGTCGTTCTCCGTGGCGCAGGGTGGCCATGATTTCGAGATTGCGGCGACAGGTGTCGTCGAGAATCATGGACTCCCCGGAGCGGGTGCGGGTCAGTGTGGTGACATGCGCCAGCGCGGCCTTTTGCGTCTCCTGGCAGTAGCGGATCAGGGCGCCTGCCGCTGCCGTGCAGGCCGGCGAATCGGCGATGTCGAACCCTTCCAGGGTGAGGGTGCCGAAATGTTCCTTCAGGAGATCCGCCGCCTGGTGCGGTTCGAACATCCATTCGGCGCGCCGGGTGAGGCGCTCGGGGGAGAGATTGAGGGTTTCGGGGGGATCCCAGCCGCGCGGCAGGAGGATCTCGGCGGGATCGAGGGCCGAAAGCGCCGCCGCTGCCGCGTCCCAGGAGTCGGGTGCGCCAACCTGAAACTGACCGGTGGAGAGTTCCAGGGCCGCGATGCCGGGTCCGCCTTTCTGTTTGGGGGCGAGAGGGGCGATGGCGACCAGGAAGTTATCCAGACGCGGGGTGAGGAGATTTTCATCGGTGAGTGTGCCGCGTGTCACCACGCGCACCACTTCGCGCCGCAGCGGACCTTTGCTGGCGCCGGGCGGTTCCATCTGTTCGCAGATGGCCACCTGGCAGCCGGCCAGAATCGCCCTCTTGAGGTATTCGTCCACGGCGCGCGCCGGCACACCGGCCATGGGGATCGGCTCGCCTGCCGAAACCCCGCGTTGGGTCAGCGTGACATCCAGGATCGAGGCCGCCTTTTTGGCATCGTCGTAGAAGAGTTCGTAGAAATCCCCCATCCGGTAGAAGAGCAGCGTCTCCGGATAGTCGGCCTTGATGGCCCAGTATTGGGCCATCGCGGGCGTGTGTGGGGGTGTGGTCATGTCCGGATGGCGTAGATCAATCCGGGCGGCAGGATCAGTTCGGCCTGGTCGGGCACCTCCAGACAGACGCACCCTTCGGGAGGTGGGGTGAGGGCGATGCCGGCATAATCGGCCAGTCGGTTATCCGTGGTGCGGATCCAGGCCGGAATGGGCATGTGGCGGAACTGTCCGACAGGTTTGCCATGTTCGACGACGGCCCAGGGGAGTTTGTGCAGGATGATGCGACCTGCCTGGCGGGCCGGTTTGGTGGAGAAGTGGATCTTTCCCGGCTCACCCCCTGGTTGCGATGTGGACGCGGGCTGACCGACTGGCTGTCGTGGTTTGGCCATGGTGGCGGGACGCTGTGCTGCAGATGGGGTGGGTGGCATGGGCGTCGAGGCCGGAGGCGGCATCGGTGCGCGCTCCATGGGAGCCTCGGGGTTGGCACGTTGGTGGGGTTGCGGCGGCGAGGCGCCACGGTTGCGGCGCAGCACATGCCAGATATAGGCGAAAAAGGCCAACGTGAACAGCAGATCCGAGGTGAAATTTTCACTCTCACGCTGGTTCAACAGTCCCAGGACGAGAAAGATGGCCATGGCTGTCAATAACAGGATTCGCAGTTGGTTCACGTGGGCATCCTGGGTTGGCGGCGGTTGATGAGCACTCTGTTGTTCCTGACTTGCACGATGGTGGAGACCCCCTCACCCCCCCTTTCCGAGGAACTCCAGAAGGGAGGTTCCTTGGTAATCTAACCCTTTGACGTGCGAACTGCCAGTCTCTCGTGAAAAAAATTGCGCTTTACTCACGGTTGCTCGGGCTGGGGTGGCGTGCGGGTGTCGCTGGTGTCACGCTCTTTGGGAAAGAGGGCCGCGCGGACATCGGCAATATGCGGGCGACCGGGAAGAATCGATTCAGCCTGCCGGATATGGTCACGCGCCTGATCTGGATCGTTGGCAAACCGCTTGGCCAGACTCAGAAAGCGGTCCACGATCTCCTCCAGTCCCGCCTTGGCGTCGGCGTTCTGGGGATCGATCTCCAGAACCGCGCGGAAACGTCCCAAGGCGTTGCTCTCTTTGGGTTGAACCAGACGCCATTCATCCATATCCTCGCGTCCAAGTTCCAACAAACGAGCGATGATCTGCTGGATCCTGCTGTGCGCCTCGGCGCGCAGGGTCTCGGATTGCAGGAGCTTCTGATAAATCTCCAGGGCATTCTTCCCCTTCGGACGGGTCAGGCGATCCTCTTTGAAGTGATCCTCGGCATCCCGCAAAAGTTCTTTTTCTTCGCGAGCCTTTTGTGCAAGAAGCTGTTTGGCCTGACGCGCCCTGGCGGCCTGTTCCTTGGGATCGGACTCCCTGGAGGCTCCATCCTTGGTGTCGGGCAGCTTGACGGTCGTTTCGCGGTCTGCGGATGCACCGGAGGGGAGCGCCTTGATCGGAGTGGTGATCGGGGCGCGTTCCGAGGGGGGGGCATCCGAGGTGACATGGGTGGTCAGGGAGGCGACCATCTCTTGTGTCTTGCTGGCGGGTTGGGTGTCGCGGGAAGCCGTCCTTTCACCCGAAGTCGTGCTTTTGCGCAGTGCCGTGGGGGGAGGCGGTGGCGTGGGCAGACTGTCGAGGGTCAGATCGACCACCGTATCCTCGTTGAGTTCCAGATCATAGGAGACCGGGCTGAAGTTCTCCTTTTCCAGGCGCAGGGCATGCATGCCGATCTTCACCCGTCCGACGGTGAAAGGCGTGGTGCCGAGTTTTTGGCCATCGAGGTAGATCGTAGCCCCGGCTGGTTTGGTTTCGATGCGCAGCAGCAGGGTTTCGGACGGATTGATCGCAGCTTCCGGAGGGGGGGGCGCGGGAAGATTGCCCACCGGCAAGGCGGCCTCCGCCACTGCCGGCAAGGATGCCCCGAAGCTGTTTTCGGAAGGCGCGGTTGGGGCGGCCATGGGTGGGGTGGCGACCGCGACCCACAGAAACGCAGCCGTGAGCAGCGCGCCACCGCTCATGGAAAACAGGCGTGCGCGCGCGGAGGCGGCGCGTGCCATGCGAGCATGGGTGAGTGTGAGCAGTTGTCGTATCATGGCGTTCATGGATGGATCCTTCCCCTGTTGATCAAACCTCTCATGCCAAGGGTATGCCATGCTGTCTAACATAACGGGATTTCAATGAAATGTCAGGATATTATTTATCGAACCCCCAAAAAACGTGCATCAGGCGTGGCGTGGGTGTCAATAATCGGCTATTTTGGTGGGATTGAATGGGTGTTCAGAGCCAATCGATCAATAATAGGTTCCAGGATGATTGAAACATTCCCCAACCCCTGTCCACAGCGGGACTACCGGATCGACATGAACTGTCCGGAGTTCACCTGTGTCTGTCCGAAAACCGGTCAGCCGGATTTCGCCGAAATCCGTATCGCTTATGTCCCGGACGCCTTGTGCGTGGAGTTGAAGTCCTTGAAGATCTATCTGTGGGGGTATCGGGATCAGGGGGCGTTTCACGAAGCGGTGACCAATCGGATCCTCGATGATCTGGTGGCTGCGGTCGCCCCGCGTTCCATGACCGTCACCGGAGCTTTCAACGTGCGTGGCGGCATCACCACCGTGGTGACTGCCCATCACGGCGTGCCTTTGGGATCCTTCCAGTTTTGACATGGCTGAGGGGGGATCCGCACCCCCTTGACCGGCAAGACCCGACGGCGACGCGGGATCGGATCGAGGTTACGCCCCGATCCCGCGCCGCCACGGGATCATTCGGCCTGCTGCTGACGCTGCAACTGTTGCTGGTAGAGCGCCATGAAGTTGATCGGATCGAGCACCACCGGCGTAAAGCCACCCTCGGTAATCAGACTGGCCACCACCTGGCGTGCAAACGGGAAGATGATGTTCGGACATTCGATCCCCAGCATGGGTGCGATGTGCTCATGGGGGATGTTGCGCATCAGGAACAGCCCGGCATAGGTGACATCCACCAGAAAGAGGGTCGTCTCGCCCACCAGCACCTTGACGGTGATGTGCAGGATCGATTCGAAGTGCTCGGGCCCTTTCTGGATGGCGTTGGTCTCCAGTTGATACTCGGTGCGCGGCTCGCCGGGATCGCGGAAACTCTCTGGTGCGTTGGGATTTTCGAAGGAGAGGTCCTTGAGATAGAGCTTTTCTACGCGAAAAATCGGTTGCGCGGAGGGCGGGGTTTGGGAGGATTCATCCGACATGGGTGTTCGTGCCTTCTTGGAGGATGGAGGAGGATCCTGCCGGAGCAGGATCGCATCGGGGACGACCGGACCCACTTATGAGCGTCTGGTGATCGCAAGTCAAGAGTTTCCGGCGCTCTGCAATTCCCTTGGCAAGGGAAAGGCGAGATGCTCTTTTGAGACGGCCAGGGTTTCCACCCGTTCGATGCGATCTTTCAGGCGTTCCAGCAGTTCATCGATCAGGATCTCCGGAGCCGAGGCCCCGGCAGTGACCCCCAGGCATGTCACCCCTTCGAGCCACGCCTCCTGCACGTCCCGAACCGATTCGATCAGGTGGGATCGGGTGCCGCACCGTTGTGCCACCTCTCGCAAGCGGTTGGAATTGCTGCTGTTGGGCGCACCGAGCACGAAGATCAGGTCGCAGCGTTCTGCCAGGGATTTGACCGCATTCTGGCGATTCTGGGTGGCGTAGCAGATATCCTCGCGTGTTGGACCCTGAATGTCTGGAAAGCGACTCTTGAGCGCCTGGATGACGTCGGCGGTTTCGTCCATCGAGAGGGTGGTTTGGGTGACGTAGGCCGTGGGGGTTTCCGACTCGAAGGGGAGGGTGTCGATTTCGTCGATGCGGCTGATCACCGTTATCCTTCCTTCCGGGAGTTGTCCGACGGTCCCCTCCACCTCTGGATGGCCCTTGTGGCCGATGAGGATCACTTGACGTCCCTCGTGGTCGCGGCGTTCCGCCTCGCGGTGCACCTTGGAGACCAGCGGACAGGTGGCATCCAGGATGTGCAGCGGGCGACGCGCGCCCTCGGCCTCGACCGCCTTGGAAACCCCGTGCGCCGAGAAAATCGCCACCGCGCCATCCGGTATTTCGTTGAGTTCGTGCACAAAGACCGCCCCCTTGGCGCGCAGCGACTCCACCACCCAGCGATTGTGGACGATCTCATGGCGCACGTAGATCGGCGGCGGGAAGGTCTTCAGCGCCTTTTCGACGATGGCGATGGCCCTTTCCACGCCGGCGCAGAAGCCTCGGGGTTCGGCGAGCAGCACGATCATGGGTGGTATCCGCAAGAGGTGGAGGTCATGGGCGGCATTACCTTTTGACGGGTGGCGGATTGGGTCGGGGAGAAGGGTTATGAGTCACTCTACCACCTTTCGAGGCTCAGGCGGTTAGGGCGGTGGAATCTGCGGTTTGCTTGGATCGCTTTTAGGAGAAGCAGCCATTTTTCTCGCCATTTCAGTTG
>JADFZD010000092.1 GCA_015232705.1 Magnetococcales bacterium
TGGCCGTGACCCTGTTTGCGGTCGGTTGGGCCTATTTGATCTCTGCCTATTCCAGCCATCGCGATTATCGTCGGTTGCTCGCCCAGGGGCAGGAAGAGGAGGAGGATGAGGTCAAGGAGTTCAACGAGGCGGCAGACGGCGAGGAGTCTGCCAAGCCCCACGCCTGACACTGGCTGGGCTGCCAACGACATGCCGGGAGTGTGGAAGGTCGCATCCGGAGGGCGTGTCGATCCAGGAGGGATGAGCATGTCGGAGAAGGTTTTCATCTTTGATACCACCTTGCGGGATGGCGAGCAGTCTCCTGGCGCGTCGATGACCCCGGACGAGAAGTTGCGTGTGGCCCGGCAGTTGGAAAAGCTCAAGGTGGATGTGATCGAGGCCGGCTTTCCCATCTCCTCGCCGGGAAATTTCGAATCGGTACGCAACATCGCGCGATCCATCCGCGACTGCTCGGTAGCCGGACTCGCACGCGCCCGTGATGCGGACATCGACCGTGCCTGGGAGGCGCTGCGTGATGGCGTCAATCCGCGCATTCATCTTTTCATTGCCACCAGCCCCATTCATATGCGTCACAAGCTTGGCATGGCTCCGGACCAGGTGGTCGAGGCGGCGGTTGCCGGGGTGCGACGTGCCAAGAGATATACATCGAACGTGGAGTGGTCTGCCGAAGACGCGGGTCGCTCGGAGATGGATTTTCTGTGTCGGATCGTCGAGGCGGTGATCGATGCCGGCGCCACCACGGTCAACATTCCGGATACGGTCGGCTATACCTTGCCGCATGAGTTTGGCGAGCGGATTCACCAGTTGATGAGTCGGGTGCCCAACGTTCATCGGGCTGTGATTTCGGTTCACTGTCACAACGATCTGGGTCTGGCGACGGCCAACTCTCTGGCGGCGGTGCGCAACGGTGCCCGGCAGGTGGAGTGTACCATCAACGGGTTGGGCGAGCGGGCTGGCAATGCTGCTTTGGAAGAGGTGGTGATGGCGTTGCGTACCCGGCGCGACATCATGCCTTTTCACACGGACGTGATCACCGAGGAGATCACGGCGGCCTCGCGATTGGTTTCGCGCATCACCGGCTTTCCGATTCAGCCCAACAAGGCGATTGTGGGTGCCAATGCCTTTGCGCACGAATCCGGCATACATCAGGATGGCATGCTCAAGGATGCCTCCACCTATGAGATCATGACTCCTGCTTCGGTGGGTTTGTCCACCAATCGTCTGGTGCTTGGCAAGCACTCAGGGCGGCATGCTTTTGCCGAGCGGTTGCGGGAGTTGGGATATCAGCTTCCGGAAGTCCAGATAGAGCGTATCATGCAGCGTTTCAAGGATCTGGCAGACAAGAAGAAGAATCTGTTTGATGAGGACATTCGCGCTTTGGTGGATGATGAGATGGTGCGTGAGGCGGATCCATTCAAGTTGACGCGATTGCATGTGGCTTCAGGCACGCAGGACACCCCGGTGGCGGCGGTGGAGATTCAGGTGAATGGTCATGCCCAGCGTGGCGCCGGGTGGGGTGAGGGTGCGATTCATGCGGTATTCAACGCCATTGTCAATCTGGTGCCCGGTGCGCATGAGGTGCGGTTGCAGCGCTATGAGGTGCGGGCGATTACCGGTGGGATTGATGCTCAGGCGGATGTGATTGTCAACATGGAGCGTGATGATCGGTCGGTGCAGGGGCGTGGGGTGGACAATGATGTGGTGGTGGCATCGGCGTTGGCCTTTTTGAATGCGTTGGCCAAGTTGGCCAGGCGTCCGGCGGAGCAGCGTAGTGGTGTGTAAGGGGAGGGAAGTCATGCCGAGTCGAAATTGGCGGGGTCCAGGGGCCAATGGCCCCTGATAAGGTTCGGGGAAAATCCTTGATGTGTTGATTTTGTGACTTTGACTTATCCTTTCCTTTCACTCCTTCATCTTTATTCCATCATCCCTTTTTTTACCCTTTTGGTTTTCGAGCGTTTTTCACGATAAGCGTTTTTTCGCGTTCTCTGCGAAAAAACGCGCAAGCGCGCGCTTATTGTGCTCCCCTTCGTTGCCGGTTTTGGGCAACGAAGGGGAGCGAATGATTCGCGGCAGGAGAGTCGCCTTCTGCGGCCTGTTGGATCTGGGCCATGTTCGCGGGATCGTTTTGCCAAAAGCGCAAAATGATCCCGCAGCCAAGACTGCGCGCAAGCGATTTTCACAAAAGGTGTGAAAATCGCTTTTTTTTGAGCGCGCAAAGAAGAAAACGAAGACAAAGCCTCGGAGGCTCTGCCTCCGAACCTCCACCGGGGGCGGTAACCGCCCCGTGACCACGTGCATGATCTCCGCCCCTGGTCCCCGTGACCATGACTTCCCCCCAAAAAAAAAGGGCGCGACCTTCGCGGATCGCGCCCCTTCATTCACAACAAACCCAACTTACTTCGCAACCAGATCCTTGTGCGCACGCTTGAACACCGACCACTCACCCGTCTTCGGGTTGATGGTGCTGTTCACGAAGCACTTCCAGTTCTCTTCGTCCACGAAGTTGTAGTCCATGTTGTAGTAGAACCCAGGATAACGGGTCTCCTTGCGGAACAACATGTGACGCAGATGCGCCTCACCCGCGAAGATACGGTGATAGTTCTCCCAGGCGCGCATCAACTCGTGCAGATCGCGGGCCATCATCTTCTCGGAGTCCTTCTTCAGCTCGGTCAACTTCTTGACCGCGATCTCCATCATGGTGCAGTTGGTGGTGTACATCGTGCCCACACCCGCCACATACTCGTCCATGATCTTCTGCAAACGGGCCTGCAACATGCGCGGGGTGATGTAGTGAGGATTGACCTCCTCCGCCGTGCTGTAGTCCTTGTGCTCCATGTAGGTGCGAACTGGCTTGTAGATCTCCTCAGCCAGATCGTTGGCTTGCTTGTCCAGGGTCGGAACATAGTCCTTGTGATCCAACACCCATTGCAGCAACGACTTGATGGCGATGCGGCCCTCGGCGTGCGAACCGGAGGAGAACTTGTGACCCGAAGCACCCACGCCGTCACCAGCCGTGAACAGACCCTTGACCGTGGTCATGCGGTTGTAGTTCTTTTGACCCGGGACCGGATCTTCACCCGGCTTCGGCGGCTGATCGCCCCACTGCCACTCAGCCGGAGCCAGGTCGGACGGACCGGCGGTCCAGATGCCACAGCAACCGGAGTGCGAACCCAGGAAGTAAGGCTCGGTCGGCATCAACTCGGAGGGGGTGATCTCCGGCTCGATGTTCTCACCTGCCCACACACCGGCCTGACCGATACACATGTCGAGAAAATCTTCCCAGGCCTCGGCTTCCAGATGCTTGATCTTCTTCTTGGCTTCCTTGGGACCGAACTCCTCCTCATAGGAGGCGGCCAGAGCTTGCAATGCGATGTCGGTACGCATCATGATCGGGCCACGACCCTCACGCATCTCTTTCATCATCAGGTGGTTGCGCAGGCAGGTGGCCGGGATCTTGGCGAGACCATAAGGAGGATAGTCCTTCAACATCTCCTTGTTGGTGTCCATGTAGACTTCACCACGACCGTTGGTGGCCTTGGCCTTGAAGAGCAGGAACCAGGCACCCACCGGGCCGTAACCGTCCTTGAAGCGCGCCGGCACGAAACGGTTTTCCATCATGGTCAGCTCGGCGCCGGACTGGATCGCCATGGCATAGGTGGAACCCGCATTCCACACCGGATACCAGGTGCGGCCCATACCTTCGGCCACGGAGCGGGGACGGAACACGTTCACCGCGCCACCGGCCACCAGCAGGATCGCCTTGGCGGTGTAGACATAGATCTTGTCCTCACGATTGGAGAAACCCACCGCACCGGCGATGCGATTCTCTTCCTTGGCATCCAGCAGCAGCTTGACGATGAAGATGCGCTCCTGGATATTTTCCATACCCAGCGCTTTCTTCGCGGCTTCGGCCACGATGGTTTTGTAGCTTTCGCCGTTGATCATGATCTGCCACTTGCCGGAACGGACCGGTTTGCCGCCATCTTTGAGGGACTTCTCCTCGTCGCCCGGCTGCTTCCAGATCGGCAGGCCCCACTCCTCGAACAGATCCACCGAGTTGTCCACGTGACGACCCACGTCGCAGCACAGGTCATCGCGAGTGACACCCATCAGGTCGTTGGCAACCATGCGGGCATAGTCCGCCGGATCCTGACCGCCGAGATAGGTGTTGATGGCCGACAGACCCTGAGCCACGGCGCCGGAACGCTCCATGGAGGCCTTGTCCACCAGACGGATACGGGTGCCCGGAGGAGCCCAGCGCACCACTTCATAAGCCGCGCCGCAGGCGGCCATACCACCACCGATGATCAGGATGTCGGTGTCAACGGTCTCGATATCGGGATTACCAAAGCTTCCCATGTCAAACAATCTCCTCTCTGAAGGATCGATATTTAGGTTGTTCAGTTACGATGACTCAAAAATCCGGCAAACTTACGCGCCAACCTTGGGCAGGTCAGCAGCAGCCAGATTGAAGAAGCCAGGATCGTTCAGCTTGGAGAGATCCGGGGTCGGCTTGCCGGCATAGGGATCGATCGACCCTTCGGCGGTGGTACGGATCGGGAACTTGAAGCGCTTGACGTTGCCGTTGCGGAACTGAATCGTCCACATGATGGAATCGGAACCACGCAGCGGGATGACCGCGCCACCCATCGGCACGATGTCCGCATAGGCACGCACTTCGATGGCCTGCTGCGGGCAGATCTTCACACAGGAATAGCACTCCCAGCACTGATCCGGCTCCTGATTGAACCCCTTCATCCGCTGCTTGTCGAGCTTCATGAGGTCATTGGGGCAGATGTACATGCAGGCGGTTTTGTCCTGACCCTTGCAGCCGTCGCACTTGGATTGAATGACGAAACTTGGCATGGATGATGTTCTCCTAAATCTTGTTGATGACAAAACTAAAAACAGAAGATTCCGACGGGACCTCCCCGTCCTTTCGGCAGATTGTGCTCTGGGGAGGCAATGTTTCATCCCCATGCATCAGCCCTGGCCTCAGCCGGCTGGTCAACCGGTGGCAGCCTTGTGCAGCTTGACTTCGACCTTGTCACCCTCGTTGAGGGAGCCGTAGTAGGCCTGGAGGATCTTGACCACCTCGGGCCGGCTGAATTCGGCTGGCGGCTCCTCACCCTCGGAGAGCATTTTGCGCAATTTGGTGCCAGAGAGCAACAGGCGATCATCCTTGCTGTGCGGGCAGGTCTTCAAAGAGGCCATGCCCTGGCACTTGTAGCAGTAGAAGGTCCAGTCGATCTTCAGTGGACGGGTGCGCAGTTCGCTTTCGGACACCTTGTCGAAGATGTGCTGGGCATCGAACGGTCCATAATAGTCACCGACGCCGGCATGGTCGCGTCCGACGATCAAGTGGCTGCAGCCGTAGTTTTGACGAAACACCGCATGCAGCAGCGCCTCGCGCGGCCCGGCATAGCGCATCTCCATGGGATAGCCGGCCTGGAT
This sequence comes from Magnetococcales bacterium, assembly GCA_015232705.1. Classification (GTDB taxonomy): domain Bacteria; phylum Pseudomonadota; class Magnetococcia; order Magnetococcales; family Magnetaquicoccaceae; genus Magnetaquiglobus. The sequence continues at coordinate 5,455 of JADFZD010000092.1, forward strand.
GACCGTATCCTTGACGAAATAGTTGTCGATCAGGGTGTCGATGGCGTCGGCGCGCACCTCAGCCGGGATGTCACCGGCCTTGAGCTTGCCCAGGATCTGATGGATCAGCACGCCGTCCATGGTCTCCACCGCGATCTTGGCGAGAAACTCATGGGAGCGGTGCATCGGATTGCGGGTCTGGAAGGCGGCAACCTGGCTCCACCCCTTTTCTTCGAACAGCTCGCGGGTTTGGGCTGGACGCATGTAGATGTTGCTGTACTTGGTCGGGAACTCACCTTCGGAGAGCACCTGAACCGGGCCGGCGATGTTCACCTCCGGCTGCTCCATCACCTTGAGCACCCCAGGAT
>JADFZD010000093.1 GCA_015232705.1 Magnetococcales bacterium
TGGGCTGTTTTTTGGCGGCCATGGTTTTGGCGTGCGCCTCGGTCGTCTTCTGGTGCGTTCGCGCGTCCATCGGCATCTCTGGCTGGACAGCGGCTGTCGGCGCGGGTTGTGCTTGTTCGATCGTCGTTGAAGGTGGTGCCGAGGTCGTGGCCAGGGATTTGGGTTCACTGGCAGGGCGTGGGGCGGTTGATGGAGGGGGCGAGCCTTCGCCAACCGGTTGGGCAAGCCAGGCGCGCTCCAGTTGTGGATAGAGCCCCTGCCGGGCCTGCTGTACAAGAAACGGAAGAAGGAGCAGCACCAGGCTCACCTGGGCGATCAGACGCAAGAATTTGATCCCGCGCACCGCCCATCCGGAACCGGGAACAAAGCGCAACACCGCCACTACCGCCATCAGAAACAACAGGTTCCAGGCCAGACTTTTCTCTTCGGGATGGATCAGCGCCAGGGCCAAAAGGGTCAACCCACCCCAGTTGCGTCCCCACAATCGCGCCGCAGCCAGCGCGGTGACCAGGGTCAGAAAGAGATCCAACAAACTCCAACGCCCCAGCCAGCTTTCGCCGATGTCGTCCATGCCCGTGGCATGCAGGAGACGCCAACCCGGCGGCAGGTGCAAGGTGCCGGTCACCTGCTGGAAATCCAGATCCCACCCCACGGCAGGCAGCCGGGTATGCAGCGAGGATCCGACCCCGCCATGCATGGCGGCTTGCGTCCCGTCGGGTGCGGCATGCGCCTGGGCGGTGCTCAGCGGCAGGCGGCTTTCGGCGATCAGCTCCACATGGCGGTTGCGCACCTCCACCCCGCTCCATGTCGATTTTGGAAGTCGGGTGATGAATTGATTCTCCCCTCCGATCTCCACCCGTCCCAACGCGGTCGGTCCCCGCATCTCCAGACGCCAGGAGCCGCTTCCCTTGCCCTGAATCCGGTCCTGGATCGTCCAACCCGCACCGGAAAAGTCCAGCCAGATGTGACGGGTCAGGGTCAGCCGCTCCGGGGAGGGGTCGATTTCGCCGCTTCGGCTCACCTTGATCGTCGCCCGCTCTCCGGGCAAAAAGCGAAATGTCGGGTAATCGCGCCATCCCGCCGGCATGCCGGTCTGACGCGGATCAACCGGGGCAAGCCCGGTCAGGGTGGCGATGCGCAGACGGTGATTGGCGGCAAAGGCCCAGATCTCCTCCTCGGGCCAGGGAAGCGTCCGCGCGCGCGGACGCTCCAGGCGCTCCAGCGGACCCGACAGGCGCTGATCCAGTTCGATGTGCCAGACGCCCGGCTTGGCCTGGATTGTCAGCGCCCCATCCGGCTCCAGCCGCAACGGCAGTTGCGATTCGACCTTGATCGGAATCCATCTCTCGGAGAGGCTGTTTGGCAGCACGATATCGCGGGGACGACCGGCAACGCGCAGTTCGATGCGTGTTTCCAGGTGCACCGGAACCTCATCGCGCAGCAGTCGGTGCACATTCACCTCCAGCTGGTCGGTGTCGCGCGGTGGGGAGGATTGGGCATCCCCACCGCCTGGTTCCAGGTTCTGGGGCTGCATCCACAACCGCCCCTGCGGGTCCGGGGTGGCAAAAGGTCGCGGCTTGCCGGAGACGTTCAAGACGATCTGTCCGATCTCCTTGGGCACCGGCAGGAATTCCGGCAAGGTGGCGTGGGTAAACTGTCCGGAAATAAGATGGTTTCCGGGGGTCAGATGCACCCCCGGCAGCTGATCGCGGGCGGTGACGATGGCCGGCTTGTCGTTCACCCGGACCTGAAGCGGCCAATGTTTCGGATCGCCGGGCAATGGGTGCCATCCCGCAAGAAGGCTCCGGGTTTTGAGGGTGAAGCGTCCCGAGCTGTCATCGATGCGCAGGTTGAGCTGTCCTGGCCACTGACAGTGACGCGCCTCGGCGTTGTCGTGCTCCATGGGACAAAGCCGATCCTCGTGAGCATGCAGCACCCAGTCGATCCACGGCTTCAGGGGTTCCGGGATTCCCGTTGATTGCGGGGCGGACCAGAGGGCTCCAGGCAGCAGCAGAACCATGATGCCGATGAGAAAACGGAGAGTCCTGAAAGGTGGCCTCATGTAGGGGACTCCACAATGGGTGGGTTTGGTTCATTGCAGGATGGTGATCTCTTTGCGTATGCGAATCAAGGGCTCCACGAAGCCATCTCGCTCCAGGATGAACTCCCCGGTGAAGTTTCCGGCTGGCCAGCGGCTGAGCGACGGGTGACGTGGACGACCCAGGTAGCGGATCGTGCGTGCCTGGTGTTTGTCGGCGATATCGCTCTGTTCGGCCAGAATGTGCCCTTGGGGATCGAACAGGCGGATCGTCTCTTTGTCCCCCCGGCGCGCACCAAAGAAGTTAACCCAAAAAATCAGCGCTTTGTCGCGTGGATTGAAGGAGGCTTCCGGTGGATCGCCCACCAGGGTGGCATCCGGAATCGCCGAAGAGAAACCCGAAGAGAGCACTTCGGCATGGCGATAGCTTAAGATCGGTCGGATTCGCGGATTCCAGAGCACCCCGCCCGGTGCGTCGGGATGTGCCGGATCGCGGGCGTCGAAGGGATCGATCGGCTGCGCGTTGAAACGCACCTCGAAGTGGACATGGGGAAACTGCGCCAGCCCGGATTGGCCGATCAGACCAAGAGGCTCCCCGGCGCGCACATTCTGACCCGGTGTCACGGCCACGCTGCCGGCGCGCAGATGGCCGTATTGACTCTCCCATCCGTCGCCGTGGTCGATCAAAACGCCGTTGCCGGCCAGACGCTCGCCGAGGGCCTGTTCATCCACCAAGCCGCTGGCCGGACCGTCCGGCATGTGATCGCGGATCGCCTTGACCACGCCGTCGGCAGCGGCGAGCACCGCCACGCCGGCGCGCATCTCCTGAAACGTGCGCACGCGGAAGTCGGTGCCCTTGTGTCCGTCGTAGGTGAGTGAGCCGTGATGGTAGTCTACGGCCCCTGGTCCAGGGTCGTGATCGAGATGGTTTTGGATGAAGCAGTTTTCTCCAGGCACGCAGGCCACCGGAAGCTGGAGCGAGAGGGGTGGCAGTTCGGCATGCGCCAGACTGCTTGCACCAAGCAGCAGGAGCAGCGCGCGCCTGAGTGGCCGTTTGGCCAGTGCCAAACAGCCTCTCAGGCGCGGTCCGGGAAAACATGAGGCGGCAGGCATGGTGTCGGCAGGCCAGTCAGACGGTTATGCAGCCCATTAAAAGAGGGTGAGGGGGTATTGGCAGCCGGCGGGATCCGGGATCACCGAACGCCCCTGGTTCACCGATCCAGTCATGATACCCGATTCCTGATGACGGGAGCAACCGGCCTGCCTGGGGAGTTTTTCATGGGTGGCGGGCAGCCTCACGGGTGGCAGATGATGTCTGCCGAAAAAATCGCGTGCGGGGATTCCCGGTCAGCGAGGGGAGGGTGCTTTCATGACAGACATGAAAGATACTTGAGTTTGATGGGCATGCAAGCGAATCTATAGGTATGTGCCAACCAGTGCGGCCTTGCGGATGGCCGGGGGGCGTGGTGTGGACTCATGGAGGGGACGATGGGAGCGGATGAGACCCAGATGTTGATGTGGATCGCGATTTTTGCGGTCCTGTTTTTCGACTACACCAACGGCTTCCATGACGCTTCGGACATGACCGCCTCGGTGGTCGGTTGCGGAGCCATGACACCGATGCGGGCGGTGCTGGTCGCGGCTTTCTTCACCAGTCTCGGGCCGGTCTTCGGCGGGACCGCAGTGGCCAACGCCGTGGGTCGGGTGTTGGATCTGGGTGGCCTGGATGCCCACATGGCCACCCTCATCATTCTGTCGGGCATTGCCGGGGCGATTTTCTGGAATCTCCTGACCTGGTGGTTCGGCATTCCCTCCTCCTCTTCCCATGCCCTGATGGGAGGGTTGGTCGGGGCCACCCTCACCGCCGTGGAGGACGGACATGTGATCTGGGGGATCCAGAACCTCCTGAACGGGGATGGGCTCCAGGGGTTCACCAAGGTTCTGGCCGCCCTGCTCATTTCGCCGGTGGTCGGTTTTTGTGTCGCCTATGTGGTCTATTGGGTGATGTTCTACTGGATGGAGGGGATCAAACAGTCCATCTGTCGTTATCGCATTCGCGCCTTCGACAGGATCGGGCGCAGCCACCGGCGCGGGGAGGAGATCCCCAACATGAACAAATGGATCAAACGCTCCCAATACCTGACCGTCGCCGTGCTCTCCTTTGCTCACGGGACCAACGACGCCCAGAAAAGCATGGGGGTGATCGCCATGCTGCTTTTGGTCAATGGCCAGTCCCCAAGCTTTCATGTGCCCTATTGGGTGATGCTCACCTGCTCTTTGGTGATTACCCTGGGCACCCTCTCCGGAGGTTGGCGCATCGTCGAAACCTTGGCTTTCCGGGTGTCGAAACTGCGCCCCATCCAGGGCCTGGATGCCCAGTTGGGGGCTGGGGCCGTGGTGTTTGGCGCCTCGATTATCGGTCTGCCGGTCTCCACCACCCACGTGGTCAGCACCTCGATCATGGGGGTGGGGGCGGCGGTCAATATCCGGCGGGTGAAGTGGTTCATGGCCCTGCGCATCGTGCTGACCTGGGTGATCACCATCCCTGGATCCGGAGTGGCTGCGGCATTCATCTGCGCGCTTCTCAAGTGAAAAGCCTCGGACTTTGACGGCTCGGAGCACACCTCGGACTGGATGGCGTTCATGATGCGGCTGGGCATTTGACTGCGGAAAATCTGTCGGATGGGGGGGGAGGTGGCAACAGGGGTAGATCCACGCAGGTCACTTGGGGCGACCAGCGAGGCGGTCACTTCTCCGGGCAGGTGACCGGACGGGCGCGAGCGAAACCGGATTTCGGGACGCGACATTGACCCGCATCGCTCAAGATCCACGCCAGATAGCGCTTCACCTCGCCCTGAGGCATGCCATTGGAGTACATGAGCAGCGGACGGGAGATCGGATAGCGGCGATTCATGACATTCTCGATTGTCGGTTCGACCAGTTCGGTGCCGGACTCCCAGGAGTTTTTCAACCGTTTGACCGATGGCGATTCGAAGGCCATGCCGATGTAGCCGATGGCGCAGGGGTTGCCGGCGATCAGATCCACCACCTCCCCGGAGTTGCTCACGTCGCGACTCTCCATGTTGTGTTTGAAATCCCGCCTTTCGCCCAGCACCACCTCCTGAAAGTCGTCGTGGGTCCCGGAGGTGACCTGGCGGCCTGTCAGATGGATCCGGTTTCCAGGACTGTTGGGAACCCGCACGCCGAATTTGCCCCAATCGTCGATGGTTCCCCGGCTGTCATAAACCTCTGCGAGCGCGGCCTGGGGAGAGCCAGGAGAGCGGATAGCAGGGATGGACCAGAATGGCCAGGACATCATGGGCCACCAGGTGTTCCATGGGGTGGACGTTGTTGGTTTCGGCGGCGATCCGTTCCTTGATCTTGATGGGACGGCTGGTGTTGGCCAGATCGATATGGCTGTTGATCAAGGCGGAGATGCCGGTACCGGTGCCGCACCGCGGAGATCGAGGCTGACCGCCGGTTGGAGTGCGTGATAGCGAGAGGCCCAGGCCTGGGCAAGATGGAGGAAGGTGTCGGAACCACGGTTGGTGAGGAGGGTCGCGGCGTTCAGAGTCTCGCACCCGAGGAGAAGGGCAACGGAGAGGAGCAGCATGGGTAGTTCTTTTTTCATATCGAGTCTCCTTGAATTCTAAACCGCACCCATCACAGGATACGTCGTTTTCCAACAGGCCGCGTGCAAGATGTGGGAGTCGTTTCCAAAAAACGGAAACGACTCCCACGAAGG
>JADFZD010000094.1 GCA_015232705.1 Magnetococcales bacterium
AGGGAGCAAACTGTTCTTGATCCACAGATACCAAAGGGCGCTCATGCTTCCCACCTCGCCCAGCAGGTAGGCGCGGGTTCCGGGACGCAGCAGGGCGATCTGCTCTGGATCGATGCGCGACAACAGCGTCGATGATCCGACAAAGACGTAATCGGGTTGCAGGCTCTTGAGTTGACGGAGATGATGATCGTCAAAACGCAGCGCCTCGCGCTGGGTGCGGATCAGAGCGGGCGGCACGAGAATCACCGCCAGAATGAGAAGCACCATGAGCCATCCGCCCCAAAGGCTACGGGGGATACCGAAGACGGAGCCAGACAATTCAGGATGATCTCGCTTAAGCCAGGAGAGCATGCTGCTGACCCTTCATCCGAGATCCGGCGATTGCGCGTGATTGCTTGAGCAAACATACAGGTTCATTGGGTGAACTCCAGGAAACCGTGGTCATCATACCGGTCGTGAGGCACTCTTCCGACGTGCGGGACGGATCAAGAAATTGTCTCAGGTGCGTCTTCGCAACTGCCGGATCCGGGGTCCATGATGGGACAGAAGCCCCTCACCTCCCTTGACCGTGCAGCACCTTCGGGGATTTCACGGTCAAGCGTTCGCAGCGTCGATCCGGCGGCAGACGAGTCGGTGGCATAACGAAGCGGCGGCAGCCTGCTCAGCCCAGCAGGCAGGCCAGCTTGGCGCGAATCAGGGGGACGGTCTTGAGATCCACCGCCTCAAGCAACTCGAAGCGAATGCCGAACTCCGCTTCCAGACCCAGGATGATGTTGATGTGTTGCAGGGAGTCCCAGAACGACTCCCCTTGCGCCTCCTGACGCTCGGCCAGACGCGCAACCTCCTGGACGTTCTTGCCCAACACCCCGGAGAGCACCTTGAACATGCGCGCATCGTGCAGCGTATGACTCATTCAAACACCTCGTTCGATGTAATCGGGCCAGGAAAGGATGGCTTGGGTCAGATCGCAGGCCCAGCGACTCGACGCCTCGTGGCGACCCACCTCCATGAAGCCCTGCTCAGGCAAAAATCGCGCCACAGGTTGATTCTTGGCCGTGGGGATGAAATCGGCCTCCATGCGGGTCGCCCCACGCTGCCGGGACCACGCGCAAAGATCGGCCAGAAAAGCCCTCTCCACGTTGCGACCGATCACCCGACAGCTCATGAGCAGGGTATCGAGTTCGACCACCTCTCCGGCAAGATGCAGGATGGCCACCCCGACCAGGCCATAATCTCCGAATTTGTCGGCCACCCGCATGCCGAACACCCCGCAAGCCGGATCCTCCAGCAGGGTGCGCAAGGTCTGCGCATCGTGTCGCCGGGTGCTGAGATTGAACTGATTGGTTTTGTGGATCAGATCCAGCACGCGCGCGAAAGTGGTCTCCTCCACGGGCCGGATGGTCACCCGCATGGCCAGTCCGCGATGAAACGCCTCCAGCGACCCGGCTGTTGCGCGCAGGGCTTCGCGATCCTGCTGATGGCGATACATCTCGCCGCGTTGCAGATCCTCTCCGGTCAAGGTGAGCTTGTCGAACACCCCCAGTTGCCGCAACCGCGTGGCATGGAGCATGGGATTGGCGGGCAACTCCGGAGTGAGCACCTCCGGACGCGCGGCGCGCATCCACAGCCGTTCCTGAGGGGAGTCATCCCAGAAGACCAGGGAATCCAACCCTATGTTCAACTCCTGGGCGATTTCGAGGATATTCTCCGGTTTGGGGCGCCAGTCGATGCGCATGGCGGCGAAGTGTTCCGGGCGCAGGAGCATCTCCGGATGATCCCGCAACACGGCCATGGCGTCGTCCAGATTGTTCTTGCTGGCAACGGCCAAAAGCACGCCACGACGCTGCAGCGCCAGTACGCTCTCCTGAAACTCCCGAAACACCAGGCCCAATCCGGTATGACCCAGGGCGATGCCGGCCATGCCATCCTCACCGATCACCCCACCCCAAAGGGTGTTGTCCAGATCGAGCACCAGACATTTACGCACCCGACCCCAAAGGGCATGGCAAAAGATCGCCTGTTCCCGCGCCAACTCCGGCATCAACCGGGCCGACAGCGGCGCCCGGGCCATGTACCACCATGTGTCATCCTGGCTGTTGGCATAGCCGATGCGGGCGCACACCCGGTCGAAATCCAGGTAGTGAACACCGGGAATCGCACGGACCTGCCGACTCATCTCCTGGTTGAGACGGCGGATGGCCTCGGTTTGCGATGTTGCGACACCCCCTTCGAGGATGCCCAGAGGCGGATGGGCCGGGAGGACGAAACCATGGACGATCACCGCACTCGCGGCCTGTTCGCGAAATCGACGCAAGGCCATGAGCAACTCCTCGACCGTCTCGGCAATCAACCGTCCGACCTCCTCGGCAGAGAGCGACAGAAATTGGCTCGCCAGCGGAGGACAGGCCGAATGCAGGGTGCGCATGATCAGCACGACATCCGGCTTACCCTGAATCGTGGCGCGCGCCGGATCGATCAACTCCTGGATCACATTGTCGAACGGAGCCACCTGGCAGCGCGCCTCGAATCCGAAGCGGGCTGCCTCGACGGTCAGGGTGGGCAGATAGGGATGGACCACAAACGACGAGAGCAGTGCCATCGAAAGCGGTCGTCCACCCCAGCCCCCCCTCCCGGCGAGGCGGTTGGCAGCCTGCTGATAGGCGTTGATCGAGCCATCCTGGTCCAATTCCGTAAAGATCTCATCCATCCGTTTTCGATTCTCGCGCGCGTACTTCCCTGGAACATTCCAGAGGGCTCATCAATATTAACGAACGCCTGAAGCGTTGTCCAGCCTCCGTTCCGGCAAACGTTTCCGATCGCCAGCGCCCGCTCTCTTGAGCCGCAAACGGCTCCCGGAGTATAGTCTGATGGGGCAAACGTGTTCATTTGACGGGTATGCCCTATTGAAACCTACTTTCCCGTGCAAGCAGGAATGACGTTTCAAATAGGTAGAATCCAAATGAACTCATGCGCTTAACATGATTTCCCATCCAGAGCGCAACGGTATCGACCCGGTTTTTTGGATCTTCCTGACATCTCCCAGCCTGTTGGGTGATTGCCAGGCAGCCCCTCATTTCCGCAACAGGGCATCTTGGATGCGGCCATCCGAACCCTGGATGCCCGCTTTCGCGGGAATGACGGCATGGATGTCTCGGGAGTGTCGGAATAAAAGGTGTCACTTCAGGTTGGTTGATCCATGCGCCATCCTCATCCCCTCAAGGAGTCAGCGGCCATCGCCTCACCCATTGACCCCACCGCCCCCATGCGGCCCGGCGTGCTCGGCCCCCTGGGACCGGCACAACTCACCTGCCTGCGCTCCTGGCGCAAACGGGGCATGCACCCGCTGTTTGTCCACCTCACCCCCGACACCGGGACACCCGGCTGGCCCGGCATACCCGGGCACTACTTGGCGATTCCACGCGACAGCCTCCTCACCCCCGACGGACGCGCGCGCCTGATCGCGTTTCTGAGCGCCAATCGTTGTGACGGCCTGACCTGTCTGGGCGAAGCGGATGCCCATATCCTGCGCACCCTGGAGATGGATCTCCCCTGTCCCTTGTGGCTGCCATCCGCGGCATCCCTCGATTTTCTCGATGCCAAAAGCCGCCAGGCGGAGTGGGCACGCGCCTGTGGCTTCCAGGTGCTGCCCACCTGGCATGCCGACAAAACCCTCCTTCCCGAGATTCCCGCCGAGGCATACCCGATCATCGCCCGTCCCGACGGCGCACACAGTGTCGATCCGATGTTCAAGATCCGGATGCTTCCCTCCCAGGAGGCGTTGACACGCTGGCTGGACACCTTCCGTACGCTGCATCGGCCCGTGCTGCTCCAACCCTTCCTCGACGGCCCCAATCTGGTGATCCACGCCGCCACCGACGCCCGAGGCGAACCCCTGGTCCTGACAGCTTTTCTCGTGCGCCGCAAATTCGAAGGGGTCACCCTCACCATCGAACCCGCCCCCCTCGATCCATCCCTGCGCACCGCCTGCGCGGCCTTCTGTCGGGGAATCGGGTTGCACGGCTGTCTCCATTTCGAACTGCTCATCGATCCACGCAACGCCACACCGTGGTTTCTGGAGGTGAACGGTCGCCTTGGAGGGACCACCGGCAAGGTGTATGCCCTCGGCTTCGACGAGCCGTACCTGCTGTTGCAGGCCCACGATCTCCTGCCCCCTCCAAAACCCCTGACCCTCGCCCCCGAGGGAACCGTGGTCACCAACCGCCTGGCCCTGATGAAACTGCTGCTGGCCATGGCGCGCCACGATCCGGCACTCGCGCAGGATCCCTCCGGAACGCCGCGCACCTGGCGTGATCTCCTGACCGGCCTCCTCCTCTGGCGCGACGAAATCTTCCAACGCGCCGATCCCGGATGCACCCTCTGGTATCTGCGCGACTGGCTCACCGACCGCCTCCACCGGAAAAACCGATGAACAGCACCCTGCCACCCTTGGAAATTCTTCTGACGGTCGATGTGGAGTTCAGCATCCATGGCGCCTTCACCCTGCCGGATGCCACCCCCCTGGGGGAGGAGAATGTCCTCTGCCCGGACGCCTCGGGTCGCGAACAGGGCTTGGGTCGCCTGCTCGACATCCTGGCCGAACACCGTCTGATCGCCACCTTCTTCTGCGAGACGCTCCAGACCACCTGGTTCGGTCCCGAACCGATGGGGCGGATCGTTCAGAAGATTCACACCGCCGGTCATGACGCGCAGCTCCATCTGCACCCCTGCTGGGCCTTCTTCCACCACCCGGACTGGCGGGAACGTCTGCGCCACGAACGACCCAACGACAACTGTCACGGTCGCACGATCCAGGAACTGACCCGCTGGATCCGCGCCGGTCGCGAACAGTTCCGCCAGTGGGGCGTCCCTCAACCCGTGGCTCTGCGCGCCGGCGGTCTGCGCGTGGATCGCCAGCTCTATCGGGTGATGGCCGATCTGTCCATGCCTCTGGCTTCCCACGTCGGCATCGGGATCTTCATGCCCGAAGAACCAGAGCTGCGCCAGGCCAACGGCCTGCATCGCATCGACGGCGTACTGGAGGTGCCGGTCATGAGTTATCACGCCCGCCTGCCACGCCCCACCCGTCCCTGGCGTGCCCTGACTTTGACCGGCACCTCCTGGTGGGAAATGCGCGCCCTGCTCGACCAGGCCCGACGCACACCGCACGCACCCGTGGTCGTCCTGATCCATCCCCGTGATCTGGCCGGCCCCTATCCCGATCACACCGCCAACCGGCTGCATCAGTCCCGTCTGGAGCGTCTCTGCCGGCTGATCGCCACGCATCCCGACCATTATCAGGCCGTCCCGTTGGGCACCGGTCTGGAGCGCTGGCTCAGCGCATCGCCCATCCCCTCCCGAACCCTGTCACCTCCCTGGTGGACGCAACTGATGCGCATCCTGGAAATGCGCCCCCGCTAGCCGCTCCAGCGCGCATACCGTCCAAAAACAACTGGCCGGAATGGGCACGTCATCGGTTGACCCATCCTTTGGATTAATACAAGATTGGAAACCCTTGAAATCGGGGCTTCCCATTGCCCAACACCCTTTCAGGCCGCCTCCGATCCATTGCTCACGAGCCAACCGCATGCGCTATTCCGGAAGCATCGCCCGCCCTCGCGCCGCACGCCAAACAGCGGAATCTTCCGACACGCAACCGGAACCGCTCGGCCCGTGCCCCGAAACAGGACACCCCGCATCATCCCCCCTCGCCGGATTCCCGGCCTGAGGACCGAACC
>JADFZD010000095.1 GCA_015232705.1 Magnetococcales bacterium
ACTTCGGTTTCTTACAATTCACCATATGAACCAATATGTTAGCTCATGCAATCACCCGCAACTGCCGGATCTAGGTTCAAACGGGGCTGGCGCCGGACACGGCCTTGCGTGAACGCCTGGTTCCGGATTTTCCCCAACCGGCCATCCGCGAGTTGTTGCTCAACGCCATCATGCATCGCGATTATCAGTCCAATACGCCCGTGCATTTCCACTGGTTTTCTGATCGCATTGAAATCAAAAGTCCTGGCGAACTTTACGGGGAGGTGACACCGCAAACCCTTACCCAGGGCTTCCTCAAAAAGCCATTCCCGTCCTTGTGTCACCCGGCATGCTGAAGCATTATCGGAGCTTGATGCCCACCGACCCCTGACCACTCCCAGTTTTTGAAATTCCGAATAGCCCCTGCCCCTTATAAAAAAATCTGCGGATCGACATCGATCTCCAACCGGATTCTCGGGCCTGCCAGTCGCTCGGCCAAAGCGATCAACCCGGGCAACGCCCGATGCAACCGCCCCCCCTCCCGCTCCTTGATCAACAACTGCCAACGGTGCCGGTTGCACAACTTGAACAACGGCGCGGGCGCCGGCCCCAGAAACAACACCTCCGGCACCTCCGGCAATGCGGCCCGCAACACACGACAATACCCCTCCCCCTCTGCCTGCATGCCGGATGAGATGCGCAACAACGCCAGACGCCGAAAGGGCGGATAGCCCGCCTGCTGACGAAAGGCCATCTCCTGGGCCACGAAGTCGCTCCGCTTGCCCAAAGCCGCGGCCACGGCATGATGATCGGGATCCAGGGTCTGCACCAACGCCCGTCCGTCCTGACTCTCACGACCCGCTCGCCCGGCCACCTGCACGAGAAGCTGATGGGTGCGCTCCGCAGCCCGGAAATCGGGTTGATGCAGCGTGGTCTCCGCCTGCACCACCCCCACCAACGCCAGACCGGGAAAGTGATGCCCCTTGGAGACCATCTGCGTGCCCACCAGAATGTCGAGCCGCCCGTCGCGAAACGCTTCCAGGGTCTCATCCAGCAGATGGGCGTTCGCGGAAACCGTGTCACGATCCAGACGGGCCATGCGCGCATCGGGGAACATGGCGCGCGTCTCCTCCTCCAGACGTTGGGTGCCGGGACCAAAGTGATAAAGACTCAACTGGCCGCACGACGGACAGATGTCCAAGGGATCCCGGCTGAAGTCGCAGTAGTGACACAACAGCCGCGAACGGTTCTTGTGCAGAGTGAGGGTCACCGAACAGTGGGGACAGGTGATCGCCTGACCGCAACGGTAGCAGAGCAGCGACGGCGCAAAGCCGCGTCGGTTCAAAAACAGCAACACCTGCCGACCGGCGGCCAGGGTCTCCGCCATGGCCTGACGCAACGGAGGGGCGATCAATCCATCCTTGCCCATCTGACGTCGGAACTCCGGATCGCCCAGATGGATCGCCTCCACACGTGGCGGCGCACCGCCTCCGGCACGACGGGTAAGACGCAAATGGCCATACCGACCAGCCTGAACGTTGGCAAGCGACTCCAAGGAGGGGGTGGCGCTGCCGAGAATCAACACCGCCGCGCACTTCCGTGCCCGTACCGCAGCCATGTCCCGTGCCTGATAGGGAAGACTCCCCTCCTGCTTGTAGGAGGGATCATGCTCCTCATCGACGATCACCAGACCCAGATCGACAAAGGGGGCGAACAAAGCGCTGCGTGCGCCAACCGCCACCCTGGCCAGCCCATGCCGGATGCGCCACCACTCCCGAGGACGCTGGGCAACGGTCAAACCAGAGTGCAATACCGCCAGGGAGTCGGCAAAATGGCGCTGCAACCGCTGGATCATCTGTGCGGTCAAGGAGATCTCCGGCACCAGCACCAGAGCCTGACGCCCCAAGGCCAGACAGCGCTCGATGGCTCGCAGATAAAGCTCGGTCTTGCCGCTGCCGGTCACCCCTTCCAACAGAAACGGGGCATAGCTACGGTTTGCCAGGGCATCCTGCAAGCGGGTCACGCACACCTGCTGCTCGTCGGTCAATTCGAGGGGCGCTGCGTGCGATACCGGGACCGATGGGGCGGGTTTCAGATCCGGCAACGGGGCATGCCAGATGGTCTCCCGCCGGATCAGCCCGCGCTCCGTCAATGCCCGCAACGGCGCCACCAGGGCCTGACGACCAAACGTTTGCGCCAGGGTATCGAGGGATAAACCCTCCTTGCGCCGCCGGATCCGCTCGGCAACGGATCGCAAACGTTCGGGAATCTCCTCAGGCTCGATCTCCCCGCCACACCAGCGCACCCGGATCCGACTCTGAAAGGCGATCTCGCCAGGCAGAGCCGCCGACGCCACTGTGCCGATCGAGGCCAGATAGTAGCGACTCATCCAATCCAAAAGAAACAACAGATCCGCACCCAACAACGGCAGATCGCCATGGCTGGCGAGAATCTCAAGGATCACCCCCTCCTTCCAGGTCGGCTGCTCGACAATCTCCCAAACCACGCCGGTACGATGACCGCGCCCCACCGGCACCAGGACCACCGAGCCCGGTTCCACAACCAGATGGTCGGGTATCGCATAGGTGAACAGCGTTCGCTTGGGAATCGGCAGGGCGACCTGGGCAAAGGGCATGGCGGTCGTACAGGAGTGATATAAGTGATGGAGGTGATAATCTTGCCCCGGCGCGCGTCACGCGGGGTGCATGATCCTCAAGGTCGAAGCGCTTCCAAACCCCATGTCAACACGTCCATGCGGTGAAAGTCAATAACGGCTCACGCTTCGCAACATCGCATCGGAGTAAGTATCGCCCATCTTCTCGTCTCAGTCATGGAGCAGGTATATAAAAATCAGTGTTTACCAATACGAATATCCCTAACAAAACATTCGAAAAAACTCGATCCCTTGCCGCAACCCCAGCCTTGACATGTTCATGGCAAAGCTCTAATATTCATCACGCTTTATATCGTACCTTGGAACTTCCGGAAAAAGGTCCAAGGTTGAGGGTGGAGGGGGCTCAACCCATCCTGCACAATCTTGGCTGTTTGATGATCCATCCCCGGAATCACCCATCGCGCATGGATCCAAGGATTGACCCATGTCTGTCCAGGTTCGATTGCCTGTAAGTGGGCCATCCAAAGACCGCCACGACTGTCTGACACTAGGCCAAACGGTCACCATTTGAAACATGGCACGAAATATTTTTAAGCAATACGCCACAAACGCAGTCCATTCTTAAACCACCTCAAGACAGAAAAGGTACCTCCATGAAATATTCTCTGCTCGTCGCCAGCCTGGGCATCGCCTCCTTCCTGGTTGCCAACACCGCTTCCGCCGATGTGGCCAAGGGTGAGGCCTCTTTCAAGAAGAACTGCGTGGTCTGCCACTCCAACAAGCCAGGCGAAAAGAAGATCGGTCCGAACCTTTCCGGCCTCGCGGGCCGCGATGGGGGCACGGAAGCCGGCTTCAAGTACTCCGAAGGGTTCGGTGCCGGCGTGAAATGGGATGCCGCCAATCTGCAGAAGTTCCTTGAGAATCCCAAAGCCATGTACCCGAAGACCAAAATGACCTTCCCGGGCATGAAGGATGCCGCCGAGCGCGCCGACCTGCTCGAATACCTGGGCGTCAAGTAATCTGCATGACGGGGTGAATGCCTTCACCCCCTGACCCGAGCATCTCCCTGTGGGCGTGACTCGGGAATCCTCATGCCGGTCCAAAAACACCGGGATTGAAATCAAGGCGGGTCGAACTCTCTGTTCGGCCCGCTTTTTTTCGTCATCATCGCGCCCCTGTTTCTCGGTTGTCATCATCGCGCCCCTGTTTCTCGGTTGGGGACAGTCAGGCGATACCCTCCTGCATGAAAGTTTGTCTCAAAACACCCGCATGAAAGACACCCTGGATGAAAATTACCGGCACGTGAACATGTGTACCGTTGAAATCCATATCTCAAGAGTGGCAAAATAGTCAATCATGGATTAACGTGCCTGAATGGATCAAAGATCCCTTTTCAACACCCGCGCGTCAATCGATACCATCCTTGAAAAATGAGACCCGGCATGCTCCGATCCACTTTGCGCCATGTGCCACGCTTCGTTCTGCTGGTCGCCGTCAGCCTCCTGACCGCGAGTTGCGGACACAAGGGCGAACTCTACCTCCCTGGCAAAAAGGAAAAGGAGCAAAAAAACGCTTCGCTGCCTCTCCCCGGCCCATCTTACGATCAAGATGGGCGATCGACCACCGCACCTCCCTTACCGAAAAGCTCCCAACCGGAGTTCCAGGGTAACCAGCCAAGCGCCTGAACGTCCATGGATCACTTTTGCTACCTCGATCACCGTCTGCACTGCGAACAGGTTCCCATCGACCTGATCGCGGATCAGGTCGGTACACCCTTCTACTGCTACTCGCGCGCCACCCTGGAACGCCATTTCGACGTGTTCCACGAGGCCTTCGCGCCTGTGGCGCATCTGATCTGCTATTCGGTCAAGGCCAACTCCAACCTGGCGGTGCTCGATACCCTGGCCAAACGCGGCGCGGGCTTCGACATCGTTTCCGGCGGTGAACTGGCGCGGGTCAAACGGGTCGGCTGTCCGGGTAACAGGGTGGTGTTTTCGGGTGTGGGCAAAACCGAAGCCGAAATCCGTGCTGCCCTGGAACATCGGGTTCTGCTGTTCAACGTGGAGAGCCAACCGGAACTCCTGCGCATCAACACCCTGGCCGGTCAGATGGGGGTTCGCGCCCCGATCGCTCTGCGCATCAATCCGGATGTGGATCCGGCCACCCATCCGTATATCTCCACAGGGCTGAAACGCAACAAGTTCGGCATCCCGCATCCCCAGGCCGACTCACTCTATCAACTGGCGGCCACCCTGGAGCATGTCCAACCTGTTGGCCTCGACTGCCACATCGGCTCTCAATTGACCACCCTGGAGCCATTCGTCGATGCCTTGAAACGGGTCAAGGGTCTGCTTCTCCGATTGCGCCAGCAAGGCATCCCCATCCGCTATCTGGACCTGGGCGGTGGCTTGGGCATCCCCTACGACGCCCAGCAAACCCCGCCCCATCCGGAACGATACGCCGAAGCTCTGCTGCGCGAGATCGACGGACTGGACGTGGTGTTGATCCTGGAACCGGGACGGGTGATCGTCGGCAATGCTGGCATACTTGTGGCTCGCGTCGAATACGTCAAGGCTGGCGAAGAGAAACGGTTCATCATCACCGATGCCGGCATGAACGATCTGCTCCGTCCGGCGCTCTACGATGCCCATCACACCATTCTGCCGGTGATCCGTCGCTTCGACCGTGAAGAGCTCATGGCCGATGTGGTAGGCCCGATCTGCGAATCCGGTGACTTTCTCGCCAAGGATCGCATGCTTCCCGAGTTCCACGCCGGTGAGTTGCTGGCGGTCCGTTCTGCCGGTGCCTATGGCTTCTCGATGAGCAGCAACTACAACTCGCGACCGCGTGCCGCCGAGGTGATGGTGCATCAGAATCGCTTTGCCGTGGTGCGGCCCCGGGAGAGCGTCGAACAGTTGATGGAACACGAAGTTCCATTCGTCTAAACCGCATGCCGCTTGGAATGTGTCGTTTTTACGGGAAAAAAAAGAGAGGGTCTGGGAGATTCATCTCCCAGGGTTTTGATTTTGACGATAGCGCGCTCTTCAAAAAAACATTTTTCGCATCTTTTGCGAAAAATGCGCTGCGCGGCGCCTTCGTGGGAGTCGTTTCCGTTTGTTGGAAACGAC
>JADFZD010000096.1 GCA_015232705.1 Magnetococcales bacterium
CGTCGGGATTTCGGCATGCATCGAGGTGTCTGTTTCCAGGTTCGAAAGCGGCTTCTCGGGCGTGTGGTGACCTGGATGACGCATTGACATGGCGGCTTTCAACCACGACCGTAGTGATCTTCAAGACGTACGATATCGTCTTCGCCCAGGTAACTTCCGGATTGAATCTCGATGATTTCCAAAGGGATGGATCCCGGATTGGTAAGTCGATGGCGTTCACCGAGGGGTATGTAGGTGGATTGGTTTTCGCTCAACAGAATGGTGTTTTCCCCTCGGGTGATCTCTGCCGTGCCGCGTACCACCACCCAGTGTTCGGCGCGATGGTGGTGCATTTGCAGGCTTAACGATGCCTTGGGATGGACCAAGATGCGCTTGACCTTGAAGCGATGTCCCTCGTCGATGCAATCATACCATCCCCAGGGACGATGGACCTTGCGATGCAGGGTGTGCTCCTCTCGGTGCAACTGCTGCAACCGGTTGACGATCTGCTTGACCTCCTGGCTGCGTGCCTTGTTGGCCACCAGCACGGCATCCTGGGTTTCGACCACCACCAGATCCTCGACCTCCACCAGCGCCACCAGGCGGTGCGTGGCATGTACCAGGGTATCGCGGCACTCCGAGAACAGGACATCCCCTGTCATGGCATTGCCGGCATCATCCCTGGGCAGGGCGTTCCAGACCGCATCCCAGGCTCCCAGATCGCTCCAGCCGGCATTCAGAGGAATCATGTCGATCGGAAACCCCTCATGTTCGGGACAGTGTTCCATGACCGCATAATCGATGGATTCCGCGGGAATGGATTCAAAGGCATTTTTATCCGGTCGCACGAATTCCCCATCCACGGATTTGCCTTCCCAGGCACGGAGGGATCCTGTCGCGATATCCGGGCAAAAGGTTTCCAGCGCCTTCAACCAGACAGAGGTCTTGAGGATGAACATGCCGGCATTCCAATAATAGCCACCCTCAGCCAGAAAGCGTTGCGCGGTGGGTGCATCCGGCTTTTCGACAAAGCGTTCCACCCGCATGGAGGCATGCGTTCTCTTTTCAGCGGAGATGGATTGGATGTAGCCATATCCGGTTTCCGGACGGTCGGGGGCGATGCCCAGCAGCACGATCGTTCCTGTCGCGGCAGCGGTGATCGCCTGCTGCATGGCCTCACGAAAAGCGCTTTCATCGGCGATGGTCTGGTCTGCCGGGGTGACCACGAGAATCGGATCCTTGTCTGACTCACGGGCGGCCAGGGCAGCCAGGGTCAAGGCCGGGGCGGTGTTGCGTCCAATGGGTTCGAGCAGATGTCTGGCGTGGTGGATGCCGATTTCGCGCAGCTGCTCTTTGGTCAGGAAGCGGTGCGCTTCGTTGCCGACGATGCAGGGCGCGGCCACAAGCACGCCTGGTGCTTGCAGAGTTGTCAGGCGTTTGGCGGCCAGCTGAAACAGGCTTTCGTGGCCGGTCAGGCAGAGGAATTGTTTGGGGAATCCTGACCTGGAGAGAGGCCATAACCGGGTACCCGACCCACCACACAGGATGACGGGTTGTACGAGGTGTGGTCTGCAATGGTGCGCATCACCCTGATCCATAATCTGTCCTTATCCTGTGATAATGGTTGAATCTGTTCTGCTTGAGCGCAACTTTACGTTTTTCCGCGCCAGTCAACCCGGTGGCCAGGAGCGGAAGATCAGGAGGCCTCCGGAAACGGCGGCCAACAGCAGAACCGCAATGCGCGTGTGCCCGGCATCGAGCCAGCGTTCGAACGGTCCGGCACTCCAGATCCCCAGGATCACGACCGGCATCAATGCCATGCCGCGGATGGCTTTTTCCATGTCCAGTTGCACGGAGTGGGGCAGAATCATCAGGGATATCCCGCCGATCACCAGGAAATAGATGGCCAGGGTAGCGCGAAACTGGGCGCCTGGAAGGGTCTGTAGCGCCAGGACCACCGGTGGACCACCCATGGTGGTGGTCATGTTCATGACGCCCGAAAAGAAACCGCCGGTCATCAGCACACCGGAACTGGCGTGACTGGCTCCGGAAAGCCGGGACATGCCAACCGCCGAAAGTACCAGCACCCCGAACAGCAGATCAATCTGACGGGGCGTCAACCACGCATAGGAGAGGGCGCCGAGCCACAGGCCGGGCAGGGAGCCCAGGACGATCCACCGCAGGCAGCGTTTGTCCACAACCCTCTGGCCTCGCGCGCTCATGGCGAGATTGAGCAGCATCCCGGCCACCATCAGAGGTCCGGGGAGCAGATCGGGATCGACCAGCTTGAGCAGCGGCGCGGAGATCAGGGCAAAGCCGAATCCCAGGGATGCCTGTACGATCACACCGAGATACACAACCAGTTGGCTCACAATCCACGCCTGGTCGATGGATGTGACATATTCAAGGCCAGGAAGCGAGGAGACGAAGGAAAATGCCATGTCACGAGGCGCTGGAGCAGGTGCGTGGGATACCCCCAAGACTCAAGGGGGGCCGATGGTGACTTGCCGCTTCCTATGCGTCAGGTGGCGGGCCGTGTGACGATCAGCCAGCCGCGATCCCCGGTCTGGTTGCGCGTTTCGGTCTGGAATCCGGCTTTTGCCAGATGGGCGCGCAAATCAGCCATGGAGTGCTTTGGCGACAGATCCGCATGATAGAGCACCAGCATGCTTCCCACCTTTTGCAACAGGGCCACTGGCGCGGCCATGAGAATGGGAAATTCCGCCCCTTCGCAGTTGAATTTGATGAAATCGACCCGATCCACCCCTTTTTCCGCCAAATATTCGGCCAGGGAGAGGGTTGGCGTCTCTTCCCAGACCGAGGAGAGCGGGGTCATGATGGAGTGTCCCCCGTTGCCGTCGTCGTGGTACAGACGCACTGTACCCCGTTGGTCGGCCAGCGCCAGACGATCGGCTCGAACGTTCTCCAGTCGGTTCATGAGGATATTGACACGCAGATAATCGAAGGTCTCCTGGCACGCCTCGACAGCCAGCACACCTCCGTTGGGCACCTTTCTGGCGGCCACCAGGGCAAAACCACCGATATGCGCCCCTATGTCAAGGATCAGATGATCGGGTGCGGGTTGATACTCCGGCATGCCAGGGAAGAAGATGTCATGATCGAAACTATGGGCAATCACCTTTTCGTCGCTGGTTCCTGCCCGATGGGCCACATGAAATCCACCCGCCTCGCGAATCGCCAGGTGATAGAACAGCTCTCCCGGTCGAAAAGCGCGACGGGCATTTTTCCAGCTCAGACGCCAGAGGCGCCAGGCTGCCCGCAGATGTCGCACACCAAAGGGAAGGTGGGAGTAATCTTTCATGGATGACCGGATCCGTTTGGGTTGGATAATGATACAAAGGGGCTCACAGCAACACTTTTTCCAGTCCGCCGCGGCGCATCCGGTCAAGAAAGCCGGCTCGCCAATCCGCGCCGAGCAGAGCACGGGTCAACGCCACCACCAGATAGTCGGCGCTGCTGTTTTCCAGGCGCGACAATCCCTGAAGGCAGGAGGGGCAGGAGGTCAGAATGCGTGCTGTTTCGCCCGGTTCGCGGCTGCGGTTGACCTCTTCGTCCTTGCGGAAGCGCACCTGGGAGGCGATATCCGGGCGAGACACAGAGAAGGTTCCGGCTTCGCCGCAACAGCGGTCTGCCAGGATCGCCGGTCGTCCCAGAAGTTTGGAGGCGACCATCAACGGGGGGTGGACCTTCATCGGCGAATGACAGGGGTCGTGGAACAGGATTGGCTCATGCGAGCGCGAGCGCATGCCGACACCACGCTCCAGCAGGAATTCATGCACATCCAGCAGGCGCGAGCCTGGGAAAATGTTCTCGAAGTGATATTTTTCCAACTGATCCATGCAGGTGCCACAGGAGACGATGACGGTTTTGATCTCCAGGTGGCTCAAGGCGTGGGCCACGCGGTGGAACAGCACCCGGTTGCGCATGGTGATCTGGCGTCCCAGGCTCTCCAGACCGGAGGCGCTTTGCGGGAAGCCGCAGCAGATCGCGCCGGGTGGCAGGACCACCTGGGCGCCGATGTGGACCATCATGGCCATCGAGGCCAGGGCGACATCGGAAAAGAGACGTTCGCAGCCGCAACCGGGGAAATAGAACACGCTTTCCAACTTGGATTCGGAGCGATCGGTATCGCGCAGCACCGGGATGATCGAGGGATCCTCGATGTCGAGATAGCCACGTGCCGAACGACTCGGCAGACCGGCGGGCAGGGGGCGTTCTAGCAGGGGGACGATCTGCTCCATCAGATTGGGAGAGCGTCCGGCGGCGGCTTTGGGAGGCTCATCCCCATGGCGATGGGGGCGGGTCAGCTGTTTCCAGAGGCGATGGGCCAGCCTCTGGCCGGCATAACCGCCAAGAATGAAGAACTGCCGCGCCAGGCGGATCAACCGCGGATCGGTGGCGGTGAGAAATCCCAAAGCTAGGCGATGGCCGATGCGTCCGGAGCGGCGAGCACGGCTTTTGAGCATCTCGCGCATGCGCATGGTGACAGCGGCGAAGTCGATGTTTACCGGGCAAGGGGTGGCGCAGCGACGGCAGACCGCGCAGTGATCCGCCAGATCGGTCAAGGCGTTGAAGTGGCTGAGGGAGACCTTGCGGCGCGCCTGTTCCTCATACAGGAACGCCTCGATGATCAGGCCCGTGGCGAGAATCTTGTCGCGTGGCGAGTAGAACAGATTGGCGCGCGGCACATGGGTGGAACAGACCTTTTTGCATTTGCCGCAGCGCAGGCAGTTGCGCACGTCGTCGTTCAGATCCCCCATGGCGGTTTCACGCAGGATGAGCGCTTCCTGCTGCACCAGTCGCAGCGACGGGGTATAGGCGTTCTCAAGACCCGATCCGGGCATCAGTTTGCCGGGATTGAAGCGGCCATCGGGATCGACGGACATCTTGTATTCGACGAAGGCGTCGATGATCTGCGGATCCAGATAGCGGAATTTGGTGAGTCCGATGCCATGTTCGCCCGAGACCCGGCCATCGAGGGAGACGGCCAGCTCCATGATCCGATCCACGATTCGATCGGCCTCCTGGAGCATCTCGTAGTCGTTGGAGTTGACCGGAATGTTGGTATGCACGTTGCCATCGCCGGCATGCATGTGCAGGGCCACGAACAGCCGTCGGGTACGTACCGAAACATGCAAAGCGTCGATCTCCCGGCGTATCCCTTCCCATAGTTCGCCGGCAAAGGCGTTGTGCAGGGGTCGCAATACCTCCTGACGCAGGGAAATGCGCATTTCACGGCGCAACAGCAGATCGATCAGTCGGGTATCGACGCGCGCCTGGGCCGGTGAGTCCAGCAACTCCGGATGATCGATGGCGATTTGGTCGAGGGCGTCCAGGATCCCCTGCCAGCGATGCCGCACCTTGGCCAAAAGCATCAAACCCGCTTCCCGCTTGGCTGCCACGGAGGCCAGACTCTCGTCGCTGTTCGGATAGCCAGCCGGCAGGCAGCGGGCAAACCCTTCGCCATCCAGAAAGCGTTCCATGGCCACGAGGGTCTGGATTTTGTTGCCAAGGGACTGTTCGATGTTGATCCGCTCGATGCCGGTGTTGTATTCGGCCAGACGTTCGAGGGGGATGACCACATCCTCATTGATCTTGAAGGCGTTG
>JADFZD010000097.1 GCA_015232705.1 Magnetococcales bacterium
GCTATCTATATTGTTAGTGAGTGGTGCTGCCTGTGCAGAAGCCGAAAAATCACCAAGATGGGAAGAAGATACTCTTCTGGGAGATTTTGCTGGAATTCGAAGTATACTGCACGATAAAGGATCTAGTTTAGAGTTTACACACAAAACTGATATGGTTGGAAATGTATCCGGTGGTATTCGTAAAGGGTCATCCTGGATGGGATATACTGACGCAAAATTGACCCTTGATCTGCAGAAACTGTTGAACTGGGATTCTATGACCTTTTTTGCGCTATTCCACAGTGAACTTGGTGGAAAATTTGATCGTGATCATGTTGGAAGTTTTGCAAGTGTGAATAATATTGAAGTTAGAACCAATACTGCACAATTACAACATGCTTGGATCCAAAAGAATTGGATGGATGACCACTTCTCACTGCTGACTGGCTTGTATGCGGTGGATTCGGAATTCTATGTCACAGATGTAGCCGGTATCTTTACGCAAACCCCCTATGGCATGGCTAATGATCTCGGCAAATCAGGGCCACCGATTTATCCTTATGGCGCTGTGGGTGTGCGTGCCAAGTATACCACGCCTGATCGGAACCTGTATCTGCAAGCCGCATTGACTGATGGCGTGCCTGGCGATCCAAACAATCCTCATGGTACGCAGATCAAATTAGGTGGTGGAGACGGCGTGTTCTCCATCTTCGAGATGGGTTACAAGCCTGTCAAGAACAAAGTTCAGGAGACATCAGAATCAGCATCGCTGGATCATTTCGATGCGAGGCCATCCCTTAACAAAGTTGCCATCGGATACTGGAGATACTCCAAGAACGGAGATGATCTGGATCCCACCAAAATCGATGCCATAGGAAATCCCTTACAGCATCCCAATCAGGGTATTTATCTGTTGGCTGAACAGGCACTGCTGATCGAAAAGGAGGATGCATCCCAGGGACTTACCGGCTTCCTTCGCATTGGTCGCACCAACCGGGAAATCTATCAATCGGATTGGACTGGCAGCTTAGGAATGAACTATCGTGGTTTGTTCGTCGGGCGTAATAACGATATTGCTGGAATTGGGGTAACTATCAGTCATGCCGACAGCGTCTACAGACAACTTAATGCCAGTCTGGACTATGAGACTAGCTTCGAGGCAACCTATCTAGCACAAATCAACAACTGGTTTGCGGTACACCCCACCGTACAACACGTCATTCATCCCAACATGGATCCCACGATCCCCAATGCATGGATCGCAGGTATGCGTTTGGAGGTAATTCTATAAAAAAATTACAACACTAAATATTTCGATTCTAATCAAGTGGATAGCTAAACACTCTCTTGCGGGTTCATGCGGGACCAGTTCAGAATGCCGCCATTCCGCCGTTCCATGGAATCAAGCGCATACAGCCGGAAGGACTCGTCGAATCAATCGACGTCCAATGCCTTGATTGATTTGGTTGAGCAAGCCTGGATCGACCACCCTCTGAGAGGCATTTTTGCATCATGAACGCCCATGACCTCGGATACGGCAAGCTGTTTTCCCACGCCTTGATGATGCAAGACCTTGTGGCGGGCTTCATCCACGAGGAATGGGTGGCCGGACTGGATTTCAGCACGCTGGAAAAGGTGAACCCACTCTATGTGACTGATGACTTCCGCAAACGGATCGATGATCTTGTGTGGAAAATCCGTTGGCAAGGGACGGATCGTTGGCTCTTCATCTATTTGATCCTGGAGCCGCAATCCACGGTGGACAACACCATGGCCCTCCGCAATGGCCTGTACGAGCTGTTGCTTTATCAGGATCTGATCCAATCCGGAAAAATTCTGGAAGGTCAAAAATTTCCACCAGTTGTCCCAGTCGTCCTGTATAATGGCTCGCAAAGGTGGACAGCGGCAATGGATGTGGCCGACCTGATCGAGGAGTCCCCGCCCGGCCTGGAGGCCTACCGCCCGCATATGCGCTATTTGCTGGTGGACGAGCATCGGTATCAGGAAGGCGAACTGAAGGTAAGCGTCCATTTCTCCCCAGGATTCCCGGCTTCGGCTGAATGATGCACCATCGTCCTCCACTGCAAATTTTTCCGGGAGGACGACAGGGTGGAAGAGATGCCGAGGAGAACCCGTCACGGGCGGGCGTTTTGGTTGGGGCACATTGAGGCGTGCGAACGTGCCGGAGGCACGGTACAGGCATACCTGCTGGAGCACGGGCTCAGCGAGCAGAGCTTTTACCGCTGGCAGAAGAAACTGCAGTCGAGCGGCGATTTGTCGGTGTTGTCTGCAGCGCCGATGTTCCAGCGCCTGGAGATATCGCCATTTGCCAAACCTCTGGAAGATAGCTCGAATCCGAATCACCTGCCCGCATCTCATGGCAATGCTGTCGAGCGGTCCGACCCGGTCGTGGAGGTGATTACCGATTGCCGGATTCGGTTGCCCAATGGTGCCGTGTTGGAGGTTGGCGGTTCGTTGTCGGCGGGTTTGATCGGTCGTCTGCTGCAGGTGGTCGGAACGCTGCCCGTGGTGGACGGGAGGGTGTCCCGATGATGCGCCCAGCCAACGACCTGTCGGAGGTCTATCTGTGCGTGCAGCCGGTGGACTTTCGCAAGGGGATGATGTCACTGGCGGCGCTGGTGGAACGGGAGTTGGGCTTAAACCCATTCGAGACGCGTCTTTTCGTCTTTACCAATCGGGACCGGAACCGGGTTCGGATTCTGTACTGGGAGCGCAACGGATTCTGCCTTTGGCAGAAACGGCTGGAAAAGGAGCGGTTTCACTGG
Source organism: Magnetococcales bacterium (assembly GCA_015232705.1). GTDB lineage: Bacteria > Pseudomonadota > Magnetococcia > Magnetococcales > Magnetaquicoccaceae > Magnetaquiglobus. The sequence goes on from JADFZD010000097.1 coordinate 2,766, forward strand.
CTGCGTCGCGAGGAGGGCAAGGCTGTGGCGAGTATCGGCGGACAGCAGCTCAACTGGCTGTTGGACGGGTATGACATTGCCCGGATGAAACCGCACCAGGAATTGAGATATTCAATCATTTCCTAGCGGTTAGGTTTGATTTCCGGTATAATTCCCGTCCATGGATACCCCTTCAGACCATCTTTTTCCGCCACTTTCCGACGATCCCGAGATGCTGCGGGAGACTGTCGTATCTCTGCTTTCGGAAAAGCAGAAATGGCGTGCGGAAAGGGTTGTATGGCAACAGCGGACGGAGTTGTTGACGGAGCAGTTGCGCCTGTTGAGGGCCAAGGTGTTTGGTCGTTCAAGTGAAAAGAAGCCGTTCGAGCATCCAAGCCTGTTCAACGAGGCCGAACAGGATGCGGATGGCGATGATGGGTCGCCGGATGTGACCGAAGCGGATCCGTCAGAAACCGGAGAGGACGACGAGGCAGAAACCACTCGCGTTGCCGCGCATACCCGTGGCAAGAAAGGTCGCACGCCGCTCTCCCCGAATCTGCCTCGGGAAGAGGTGCTCCACGACCTGCCGGAAGATCAGAAGATCTGCGGCCTGGATGGTCATGGGTTGGTGGAGATCGGTCGGGAGAGCAGTGAGCAACTGGAGATCATCCCGGCCCAGGTAAAGGTACTTGTGCATGTGCGGATCAAGTACGGTTGTCCGCACTGCCACCAGGGCGTAAGCATTGCGCCGCCACCGTGTCGTCCTCTGCCCAAGGCCATGGCATCGGCGAGCATGTTGGCCTACATCGCGACATCCAAGTATGCCGACGCATTGCCCTTGTATCGTCAGGAGGGGATTTTTCAGCGGTACGGGTTGGATCTGAGCCGGACGACGCTGGCCAACTGGATGATCGGGTCTGGCAATCTGGTGCAACCGCTGATCAACCTGATTCGGGACCGGATCCTGGAACACGGCTATATCCGGATGGATGAGACCACGGTTCAAGTGCTCTCGGAACCCAACAAGAGTGCTGGCAGCAAGTCGTACATGTGGGTTCAGTGCGGCGGTCCACCGACCGAACGAGCGGTCTTGTTTGATTACGATGCCAGTCGCGGGGGCAAAGTTCCCCAGGAGTTGTTGGAGGATTACCAGGGATGGTTGCAGACCGATGGCTATGATGGCTATCGGGCCATTGGTGCCCAACCCGGCGTGGAGCATCTCGGGTGTTGGGCGCATGTGCGCCGCAAGTTCGTGGAGGCGGCGAAGGGGGCCGGGAAAGGCGGGCAACATTCCAAGGCCCAGCAGGGCGTGAAAAAAATCGCCAAGCTGTATGAAATCGAAAAGCGTATCCGAGGTCGAACACCGCAGGAACGGTTCGAAGTGCGACAACGCGAGGTGCCAGCGATTTTCAAAGAGATCCGGGAGTGGATTGATGAACTCTCCCCCCGAGTACTGCCCTCATCGCTGACCGGTAGCGCCTTGGCCTACCTGCATGGCCAATGGGATCGTCTGGTCCGTTACATCGAGGATGGCCGGTTGGAGATCGACAATAATGGCGCGGAGAACGCCATCCGTCCCTTCGTGGTAGGCCGCAAGAACTGGCTGTTCTCAGAGACCGTGAAAGGCGCGAAGGCCTCGGCTAACCTCTACAGCTTGATCGAAACCGCAAAAGCCAATGGCTTGGAGCCCTTCGCCTATCTCCGGCATGTATTCGAGTGGATTCCGTCGGCTCAAACCTTGGAGGATTTCGAGGCACTCCTGCCGTGGCGGCTCACCAGGGATATGCAGCCGAAGCCCTGTTCAACCGGGTGATGGGGAGAAATTGGCGGTTACAACTGAAGCCCATGCGGAATGTCGTAGCGGCATTGTTCAGATTGGAGAAGAGCCGCCGCCTGGAAGATGTCCGTCAGGTGCTTGAGGAGTTGGATGTGTGGCTGAAAAGTCCAGAGCAGCGGGAACTGCGTCGGGCGTTCGCAAAATGGTTGAGTCGGATTTTGCTGCCTCGACTGGCAAAAAAGAATGTGCCCATCCCGGAGGCTATGCCGGAGATGGATGATCTGGAGGAGGTGCGTACCATGTTGGCAGAAACTGCGGAAGGGTGGACGAGGGAGTGGAAGCGGGAAGGCCGTAAAGAAGGTGAAGCCGCCATGCTGCTAAAACAGATGCGCCGCAAATTTGGTCAGACACCAGACTGGGTGACCGAAAAGGTGATGTCAGCGGAAGTGGAACTGATCGAGACATGGAGCGACAACTTCGTCTTCGCCAACTCGGTAGACGAGGTCTTCGCGTCGTGAGTGGATTGCTGGATCGGACCGGACGACACCTTGGCATTTTCCGGCCTGGATTCTCCATTCTCCGTTTACGTTCAACAAGTTTGACGAGACGCCCATTGCTCTCCAAGTGGGAGTCGAAAAGGCGGGTCCACAGCTATCTCGTTCCGAGCTGGAGAAAGTTTGAGTTGAGGTAGAAAAGGTGTTGAATATCATTTGGTTGCTCATGCTTCGTGTCGCCTGATAGGCAAGAGCACCTTCGAATAGATTCTCCAATCCGGAAATTGGCAGTTACAATACGTTACGGAGAATGAGTTTGATGGTGTATCACTTGCTCCACCAATTTCTTTCATAAGTTATTTCTCTGCAAGCCGCCCTTTGGGGCGGCTTTTTTTGTGCCTGCCGAAAAATCCAATATTTCCAAGAGTTGCGCGGGACGGTTCGAAAACGCACTTGGTCAGGAACCAGACCAACGGGGATCAAAACACCGCCTTTTCTTTCTCTCTCCTCCCCCATTCTCCAAAACCTGTGGACCAGGGCCATGCTGGTCCACAGATCTGTGGACCAGGTAATTCTTC
>JADFZD010000098.1 GCA_015232705.1 Magnetococcales bacterium
TGGGGGGATTGCTTGGGTTTGGCGGTGGTGTCGATAGCTTTCCGAGTGTTGATGTTTCCGGGATGATTTTTCACGGTGGCGGCGTTGCCGGGGATGTCGGGTCGCAACGCAACCTCCCGTTGCCCGTTTTTGCCCGTGCCCCGCGCTTTCATGGTGGCGGTCTGGCCTCTGATGAGGTGCCGGCCATCCTGCAGCGCGACGAGGGCGTCTTCACGCCTTCCCAGATGCGACGCCTGGCTCCGGTTGGCGCGGGCGGAAGCGGTGGGTCCGGCAGCACGGTCAACGTCACATTCAGCGTTCAGGCTCTGGATGCACGCGGGGTCTCCGATGCGATCTACGCTCAGCGCGATCTGATCGTCGGGATTATCCAGCAGGCGGATGCCCGTCGCGGCGGTAAAGGTGCCCGGACATGAGTGCGATCTATCCGGCATGGCCCAGACCGAAGAGCGTGCAGATCGGATCAACCACGCCAACCATCGTTTCCGAGTCGCACAGTCTGCGCCTGCAAGCCCGCTCCCGCAATGTCCACCGCTGGACTTTCAGTTTGGTCTACATGGATCTGACGCGCGATGAGCATGCTATCTTGCGCGCGTTCTGTCTTGCGCAGCGTGGCAGACTGAACCGGTTCCAGTTCGTATCCCCGATTCATGCTGTACCGCGCGGTGTCGCAGCTGGCTCCCCAAAGGTCCACGGCAGCAGCTTTTTACGCGATCCTCTTGATGAGGCTATGCGGGTGCCGACAAGGGGGTGGGCACCGAATACGGCTGGTATTATCAAGGCATTCGATTTTGTCAAATTCAACGGTCACTCAAAAGTCTATGCAGCGACAGCAGACTGCGACTCCGACGAAACGGGACATGCCACGCTGGTCATCGAGCCGGGATTGCGCTTACCGGTCGCAGACGACGAGACCGTGATCATCCATGACGTATCGTTCACATGCTCTCTTGTTGAAGACCGATTTGCAGACAAGTTGATCGGCGGACCCTGGTATCAAGACGTTGAAATCAATCTGGTGGAGCGGTTGTCATGAACGCGCGCCATGCCACCGCCGCCCTCAAAGCCGCCGTTGCGCAACCGGATGTTGTGTGTGGGCACCTGTTTGAGGCGCACATGGACGACGGTACGGTGTATCTGACTGACCTCGGGCATGATCTGACCTGGAACGGTCATGCCTATCTCTCAGCAGGGCAAATCCTCTCTTTTGAGCCAATCGAAGAGTCCCTGGATATCTCCACCTCCCAGACCACCGTGACCATCTCCGGCGGCGATTCGGACAGCATCGCCACGTTTTTGGGCGATGACTACATGTTGCGGCAGTGGCTGATCCGCACGATCGTGCTCGACAGATCCGGCCAGGTGATCGCCGATCCCATCCTGATTTTCGATGGTCGCATCAGTCGGGTGACGTTGCGCGAAGATCTGGACAGCGGAGAAAGCACCATAGCCATTCAGCTCGTCAACGCCCTGATCCTGTTCGAGCGCACCGCTGGCCGACATACGAACGATGCCGAGCAGCAGTTCCGTTTTCCGGGTGATCGCGGATTCGAGTTTGTCGCGGCGCTCGCTTCGACCCAGGCTATTCCCTGGGGAAGGAGCGCCTAGATGGGATTCTTTTCGACGGTCCTGGGGATAGTAGGCGCGGCGGTCGGCTTTGTCGTCGGCGGACCCAAAGGTGCGCTTATTGGTTACAGCATTGGATCCAGCATTGGCTCGCATGTCGAACCAAAACCCAAGCTACCCGAGACCTCCGCTGTACCGTCGGGCGTCATGCTCAACCAGCGCTCATCCGTCGCTCCCATCCCGGTGATCTACGGATCGCGTCGCGTGGGGGGGCCGGTGGTGTTCATCGATACGACGGGCGATAGCCGAATCTATCTGCATCTGGTTGTTGTGCTGTGCGAAGGCCCGGTCGCAGCGATAAACGATGTGTTTTTGGATGATGTTGCAATCACGGATGCGAAATTCGACGGCCTTGTGGAATGTTACCGGCATTTGGGTGATGAGAGCGTTGCCGATCCCCAACTGATCGCCCGCTCGTCGAAGTGGACCAGCGTGCATCTGCTCAAAGGGGTGGCCTATCTCTACCTGCAACTCAAGTACGACGCAAACAGTCTCTCCGCGCTGCCAACCGTCACCGCCGATGTGGACGGCAGGCTGTTATACGATCCGCGCTCCGGACAGACCGGCTTTTCGCACAATCCGGCCCTGGCGATCCGCGACTATCTGACCAACACGCTCTATGGTTGCGGCCTGCCCGCCTCGGCGCTTGACGAGGCCTCCTTCATCGCTGCCGCAAACCACTGCGACGAGGTCGTCAACGATCCCGGCATCTCCCAGCCCCGTTACACCTGCAACGGCATCGTCAACGTCGATGCCCGTCTGGTGGACAATATCGAGCATCTCAAGTCCTGCTGTTGCGGCTGGCTGGTTTGGCAAGCCGGGTACTATGGATTGCTGATCGACCAGCCCGCCTCCCCGGTGGCCACCATCACGCCGGATCAAATCACAGGCAGTTGGGAGATCGACAGCAACGACCACACCACGCGCACCAACCGCATCAAGGTGACATGGTACAACCCATCCGCCAAATGGCAACCGGATCTGCTCAACCTCGATGCCCCCGCCATGCGCGCGGACGATCAAGGGTTTTTGCTGGATAAGGCCATCGAGCTGCCTTTTACCGCCTCCGGCCCCATGGCCAGTCGCATTGGTTGGATACTACTCAAGAGGTCACGCCTGTTTCTCACCGTGCATCTCACATGCACCATGGAGGGGCTGCCCATCGAGGTGGGCAGCGTGGTCGCGATCACCCATCCGACGGCGGGGTGGATGGATAAACGGTTCATGGTCCTGAAAATCCGCCTGCTCGTGAACGATGAGGTGGAGCTGTGGGCGCAGGAGTACGATCCGGGTGTCTATCAATCCGACGTCACCACGAATTTCCATCACGCGCCCTCGCTCGGTCTGCCCGATCCTTATCATGTGACACCTCCGGCGAGTCTTGAGGTCACGGAATCGCTCTATGTCACCCGCAGCAGCAGCGCACCAAAAGCCAAGGCCATCATCACATGGATCTCGGCATCCGATCTGTTCCGGATCTCCGTGAGAATCGTGCCGGGCAGTGAGTGGAGACTCATCGGCACCACCAGTGAGACCGCGTTCGAGTGGTTGGACGTGGCCCCAGGCATGTATGAGTTCCGGGTTGTCGCAGTCAATGCCATCGGCGCCGCCAGCGATCCGACCATGATCACCACGGAAATTTTCGGCTTGAGCGTACCGCCTCAAAACCCGACCGGTCTGACCCTCTCCGGCCTGGGAGGTATCGCCCTGCTGCGCTGGGATGCCTCCCCGGATCTCGACGTGCGTATCGGCGGCGGCGCGCTGATCCGCTACACCCCGGACACAACCGACGCAACTTGGAGCGCATCGATCAGCGCCAGCAATCGCTTGCCCGGCGATGCCACCTCCGCAACCCTGCCGCTGCGCACCGGCAGCTACATGCTGCGCTTCATTGACTCCTCAGGCATTCTCTCGCCCGGATATGCCACCGTGGTGGCCACCCAGGACACGGTGTTGGCCTACGATGGCACCGGCACGATCTCGTATCACCCGGAGTGGATGGGCGAGAAAACCGGATGCGCCGTGGATGACGGCACACTCAAGCTGGATGGCATCACCCTGGTGGACGCCTGGGGCGAAATCGACACCATCGCTCTGATCGACCTTGGTGACGGTGACGGAATTGCCACGAACGGAACGTTCACACCCGCCGAAACGCTCGACTTTGGTGCCGTGGTGCGACGCCGCCTGACAGCCACGGTGCGTGCGACTATCTACAGCGCCAACGACACGCTCGATGCCCGCCTGGATCCCATCGATGCCTGGATCGACATCGATGCCGAGGGTGTGGCGGGCGCCGATGCCCGCGTCGAGGCCTCCTATACCATGGACGATCCGAACGCCTCCCCGGCGTGGTCCGAATGGCGCTTGCTCGAGGTCCACGAGATGGTGGCCAGGGCCGCTCGGTTCCGGCTCCATCTCTCATCCGACGGGTTTTTCAATATTTCGATCCCCGAATTCTCGATCATTTCAGACACGGTGCAGCCATGAGTCAAGCCTCTTTCAGTATCCCCAATCAACCTGGAGCCAGCTTTAGAGCGGATGTCAACGCCGCCTTGCAGGCGCTGGCCACCAACAGCGCCGGGCCGTCGGCACCCGGAAACCCCACGGCCAACATGCTTTGGGCGGATACAGCCAACCAGGTGCTCAAGATCCGCGACACGACCAACGCAACCTGGATCACGCTCTGTGCCCTCGATGAATTCGTGCATGCCGGAGTGCCGCAAAACAGCCGCAGCGAGAATTATGTCCTCACACTGGATGACGCCAACCGGCATATTTTTCACCCCGGATCGGATCCAACACCGCGCGTCTTCACGATCCCATCGAACAGCGCGGCGCCATTCCCGGTCGGCACAGTCATCGGCTTCGTCAACGACTCCGGCGCGGGCACAATCACCATTGCCATCACCTCCGACACACTTCTGTGGTCGCCGTCCGGCGCGACCGGCAGTCGTACTTTAGCCGCAAACGGCGTGGCCAGCATCACCAAGATCACACCCGCAAAGTGGATCATGACCGGTACGGGGGTGTCGTGATGAGCGGGGCATTACACATGTTTGCGATGATGGCTGGTTCGGGACGTGGCGACTCGTTGATTGCCGTCGCGCATCACGATTTCCCATTCATCAGTGTCTATCCGTGGTCGAACGGTTACGGGCCCAAATATGTCGATCCGGCAACACCCGTGGATTTCGGTATGAACAGCGTCACTTTTTCTTCTTCCGGTGGAGAACTGGTTGCGACGCGTTATAACGCCCCTTATATCGTCGCGTATTCGTGGGAAAACGGATTCGGAACCAGATACGCAGATCCAGCCGAGCCGTTGGATGGCAGTGCATTCAGCGCGTCCTTTCACCCGTCCGGCAACGCTCTCGCTGTCGGTATCTACGGCTCACCGTGCGTCAGAGCTTATGCGTGGACAAACGGTTTTGGGACCAAATATGCTGACCCGGCATCGCCCGTCAACGGATTCGGGTACGATGTTGCCTTCTCTTCAACCGGCAACAACGTCGCCGTCGGGCATTCTGATTTCCCATACCTCAGCACCTATTCGTGGTCAAACGGATTCGGAACCCGATACGCTGATCCGGCAACGCCGCCGACTGGAGGTGTGGGTGATATCTCCTTCCACCCAACTGGCAACGCCGTCGCTGCCGGGTATGAAGTTGCTCCGTTCCTAAGCGTCTACCCGTGGTCAAACGGATTCGGAACCCGATTTGCGGATCCGGCAACGCCGCCGACGTCAGCGGTAGCGGATGCTGCTTTTTCACTTACGGGAAACACTCTCGCTGCCGTGCATTCTAATCCCCCGTATCTCAGCGTCTACCCGTGGTCAAGCGGGTTCGGGGCCAAATTTTCCAATCCAGAAACCCCCATTTCTGGATATGGAATTGCCGTCGCTTTCAATTAACCGACAAC
>JADFZD010000099.1 GCA_015232705.1 Magnetococcales bacterium
CGCGTGACTCCAGGTCGCGGCGCAGCTCTTTGTGATTGTAGATTTCGCCGTTGAAAACGATGCCGAGTTTTCGGTCGCGGCTCCACATGGGTTGTTCGCCCCCGGCGATATCGAGGATTGCCAGGCGACGGTGCCCAAGGAAGAGTCGTTGCTCCGGATCGATATGGTGTCCCTCGCCATCGGGTCCGCGGTGGGCCAGGGCGCGGGTCATGCGCGACAGATCTTCCGGGGTACCACGACCGGCAAAGCCGACGATGCCGCACATGTCAGGGTGCCGAGTGCGGTTGGGGCGAGAAGTTTCGGGTCTCCAAAACGAGATAGACGCTGCGTCCCTGGGATTCGAAGTAGGTGCGAACCAGCATTTCCGCCACGAGACCCAACAAAATGGCGATGATGCCGAGCATGAAACTCATGACCGCGATCAAGGGTAACGGGGTGCTGATGAAAGAGGTCGCGGCAAAGAGTTTCAGGTAGCTTGCCCAGATCCCGCTGAGCAGGGCGAGCAGCAGGAAGAAGAGACCGAAACTTCCGAACAGATAGATCGGCTTGACGAAATATTTCCCCAGAAATTGCACGACGATCAGATCCAGAATCACCTTGAAGATGCGGTTGAGGCCGTATTTGGAGGTGCCTGAGCGACGCGGGTGGTGGGTTACCTCCAGTTCGGTGACGGTCGCTCCCATGCGTTGGGCGTAGATCGGGATGAAACGGTGCATTTCGCCGTAAAGGCGCACGCCGGCAATCACGTCACGGCGATAGGCCTTGATGGTGCAGCCGTAATCGTGCAGATGAACGCCCGATGCACGGGAGATCAGCCAATTGGCGGCGCGTGAAGGAAGGGTGCGGATAACCGGATTGTCCCTGCGATCCTTGCGCCAACCGGAGACCACGTCATACCCTTCATGGAGTTTGGCCAGCAGTCGCGGAATATCCTTTGGATCGTTTTGGCGATCCGAGTCCATGGGGATGAGGATATCACCCCGTGAATATTCGATGCCTGCCATGATGGCTGCTGTCTGGCCGAAATTGCGGCGAAAACGGATCACCTTGAAGTGTGGATGACGGTCGGCAACCTCGCGCAGTCGCTCCCGAGAGCGATCCAGACTGCCATCGTCGATCAGGATGACCTCAAAGGTGAGGTTTAAGGTTGTCATGACTGACTGGATTTCTTCGCAGAGGGGGAGAATATTCTCTTCCTCGTTGTACACAGGTATCAGGATGGATACCTGGCAGCTGTCGGTCTCGGTGCTGGGTTGGACGGATGTCATCAACCATTCCTTGCAGGGGGGAGGGGATTTTGATGGGGCAAGGTGGCGAAGATGCCTGAATTAAGGCATGATAGCAACGATACGGGCGGGAAGTCAATTCGCTTGAGGTTTTTTGCCTTGGAACCCCCGGAGGGTGCAGGGTGGGGTTCTTCCCGTGATGTACGTTCATCATGGGTATCGGAAGGAGGAGTGAAGCGTGGGAGGCATGCTGGTTCGGCTCTTTGTCCGTCTGCCCCGACCCTGGCGGGAGCGGTTGTGCGGGTTGCTGGCCGAGGGGTTGGAAGAGGAGCATTTGCGTGGGTTGTTGGGGCGATTGATCGAGGCGCGAGCGGCGCGTCTCTCTTCGGATGAAGCGTTGAGATTTCTGTTCCGTCTGGATGGGCGGCTTTACAAGGTGCAGGGTGGTCAGGCGGTGCGGCATGGGGGGGGGCTGCATCCCAAACACCGATTGATGGCCTATCACGATTTTTTCATTCAGCGTTTGGTTCCGGGCGAACGGGTGTTGGACGTGGGTTGCGGCAACGGCGCCTTGACGTGCGACATGGCCGAGCGGGGGCGGTGTCGGGTAGTCGGGATCGAGTTGGAGGCGGACAAGGTGGAGGAGGCCCGGCGGTTGCGACCCCATCCAGAGGTGACCTACCATGTGGGGGATGCCACGTCGGATGGAGAGGTGGGTGGTCCGTTTGATGTCGTGACCCTTTCCAATGTGCTGGAGCATCTGTCGGGGCGACCCGATTTTCTCAGGCGTCTGACAGCCCGGAGCGGGGCGCGGCGCATGCTGATTCGGGTGCCATTGTTCGAGCGCGATTGGCGTGTGGCGCTCAAGCGTGAGTTGGGGGTGGAGTGGCGTCTGGATGCCACCCACGAGACGGAATATACCCTCGAATCGTTTGACGAGGAGATGCGCGCGGCTGGTTTGACCATCACCCATTTGGAGGTGCGCTGGGGAGAGATCTGGGCAGAAACCCAACCATCTCCCGGTGTGTCCGATGAGGTTCGTCCATGATCTCCCTGGTTCATCGCTTCGATCCGTTGGTGCAGGCGTTGCGCGGGCGCTGGTATCGTCAGGTCCATTATGTCTCGGATTCGGCCAACTGGTCTTTCAAATGGGATGCCCATTACATTGCCACCGGGCTGGAGGAGAGGCTCGGACGTCCTGTTCCGATCATCACCGCCCCCTGGCGTTTGCGTCATCAGGTGATTCTGTTCGGGAACCGAGCCGTGTGGTTCAATGGCCCACGTGATCGACTGCACCCCTCCAATGCCCTGTTCCTCACCTGGTTTCACGGAGAACCGGGAAGCGGCGAGGAGAAGATGGATGCGATGTTTGCCATGATGCCTGGCATCTTTGAGCGGATGCGCAAGGTGATCGTCTCTTGCGTGACCTCGCGACAGGTGCTGATGGCGCATGGGGTGCCGGGGGACAAGATCGAGTTGATTCCGCTCGGTGTGGACCTGAACTGCTTCCAGCCGGCGGATGCTGTGACCCGTACCCGGTTGCGGGATGCTTTGGAGATCCCGCAGGATGCGTGTGTCATCGGGTCGTTCCAGAAGGATGGGCAGGGTTGGGGGGATGGTGAAGAGGCCAAACTGGTCAAGGGTCCGGATTATTTTCTGGAGGTCATGGCGCGGTTGCGCGAGCGACACCCGAGGTTGATGGTCATGTTGACCGGTCCGGCCCGTGGCTATGTCAAGCGTGGTCTGGAGCGGCTCGGCATTCCGTATCGGCATCGATTCCTGGAGAATTATCTGGATATCGTCTCTTGTTACCAAGTGCTGGACCTCTATGCCATCACCTCGCGCGCCGAGGGTGGACCCAAGGCGTTGATGGAGAGTTGGGCATGCGGCGTACCGGTGGTTTCGAGTCGCATGGGCATGCCGGCGGATTGGATCCTGGATGGCCAGAACGGCTTTTTGTCCGATGTCGGAGATACGGCGCGCATGGCCGAACAGGTGAGCCTGTTGCTGGAGAGCCCGGGGCTTTTGGCCACGATGCGGGAGGGTGGGTTGGAGACCGTCCAGGGATTGGGATGGGGGCAGATCGTCGGCCAATACCATGCCATGATGCGCGCCAGTGATGTGATTTAGGGTTGCCCTGATGCAGGGTGGTTTGATATACATAAGTGTGTGATTTATAACTTTATGTTATCGAAAGTCAGGTGTGAGCAACTGTCAATCCGGGAAAACGCTGCTGGACGGCGATTTCTGTTATTAATGTAATGTACGTCAAGGATAGAACAACATGACCATGAAAGTGGAATTTGCCGGGATGATCAAGGCAGCGGTCCGTGAGTTGTTCACGGCCTATCTGGTCATGGAGGTCGAGCCTGGCCCGACCGTCCAGAAACGGGAGGATGATGACTACCGTCCACCGAGTTCCGAAGTGACTGTGGTGATCAATTTCTCCGGGGGCATTCATGGTGGCATCCATCTGGCAGCCCCGCTGCATGCCGCCATCGAACTGGCGGCTGCCTTTTCGGGGGAGAATTACGACTCCATTTTTGGTGAGGCGGGGGACGGGTTCGGTGAGTTGGCCAATATCGTGGCCGGTGGCGTACAGACCCGTCTGGGCACCGGGTATGGCAACATCAATCTCACCCCGCCCACCTTGATTACGGGCACCGACTACAGAATGCAGTATAAAAGTAATTTTGATAGCGTCAAGCAGTATTTCAAGTGCGATGCGGGACTCTTTTTTGTCGAGTTCTTCTACTACGTGCAGCAGTTCAAGAAACACTGATCGGAGCCGCGCCCGAGGCGATCCGTTCATCTGCCAACAGGTTGGTCAGCCGGGCGAATTCGGGGATCGAGAGGGTTTCGCCCCGGCGCTCGGGATCGATGCCGGCGCGCGTCAACCAGAGACGCGCATCGGCGCCGAGCACCTTGAGGGCATTGCCCAGCACCTTGCGTCGCTGACCAAAGGCGGCATGCACCACCTGGGAGAAGAGATCCAGATCCTTTGTTTCGGCCAGTGGGCGGGAGCGGGGGGTGAGGCGGATCACGGTGGAGTGGACCTTGGGGGGCGGACGAAAGGCCGATGGAGGCACCTCCAGCACCGCTTCCACCGACATCCACATGCCGCACATCACCGACAGCGCGCCATACGCCTTGGATCCCGGCGCAGCGGCCAGCCGTTCCGCCACCTCGGTTTGCAACATCACGGTCATGCCGGCGATGGCCTCCCGTTGTTCCACCAGATGCATCAGGATCGCGGTGCCGACGTTGTAAGGCAGGTTGGCCACGATGGTCAATGCACCGCCTGAAGTTTCCGCCAAAGCCCGATAATTGACCCGAAGGGCATCGGCGCGCTCGACGTGCAGTACCCCCAGTCCGGCGACGCGCTTCTCCAGCAGAGGAATGAGGGTGGCGTCGAATTCGATGGCCCATACCCTGCCACAGGCACGCATCAACCATACGGTCAAGGCCCCCGGTCCGGGACCGATCTCCACCACACGGGCATCCGGACCGACGCCGGAGGCGGCGACAATCGCCTGAGCGATCATCTCATCGGCGAGAAAGTGCTGGCCCAGACGTTTTTTGGCTTGGGGATAGAGGCGTTGGCTGTTCATGACGCCATCATCCCAGGAAACGTCGCATACGGGGTATGAACTCCATCGGTGTGAAAGGTTTGGTGAGAAAGTCGTTGGCCCCGAGGCGGAAGGCTTTTTCCCGTGTTTCGATGGCGTTGTCGCCGGTCACCAGGATCACCGGGATCTGGCGGGTTTTCGGATCCTCGCGCACGCGGCTCAAGAACCCGAAGCCGTCGAGACTCGGCATCTGCACGTCGCAGATGATCATATGGCAGACATTCGATTGCAGGTTGGAGAGGGCATCCAGGCCGTCTGCCGACTCCAGGGTGCGCACCCCTTCCTGATGGAGAAAGGCCACCAGCAGTTGACGGAACTCCGCGTCGTCATCGATGATGAGCGCCTTGGGTACAACCTCCGGCAGTTGGGCGTAGAAGATGCTGCCGATCCCCTCTTTGGACTCGACGGTCAGATCGCCGTGATGGGCGCGCAGCAGGTCGCGGCTGAACGGGAGTCCGTAACCGGTGCCGTGTTCCCCGGCGGTGCCGACCGTCGAGGTTTTCTCTTCGAGATTGAAGAGTTTGGCAATGCGCTTTTCCCGGATCCCGACGCCGGTGTCGAGGACGGCCAGGGTCGAAGGTTTGCTGTTGGGACGCAGCAGGGTGATGCGATCGCCCCGGTTGCAGAATTTGACGGCATTGGTGAGCAGGTTG
>JADFZD010000009.1 GCA_015232705.1 Magnetococcales bacterium
AGAATTGTCGGAGGAGATTGCCGAGGAAGAGGGTGCCGTAGAAGAATCCGAGCCGGAATTGGCGGAAGAAGAGGCTGTCGAGTCCGAACCCGCGCCAGAATTGTCCGAGGATCTCGCCGAAGAAGAGGGTGCCGTAGAAGAACCCGCGCCTGGGTTGTCCGAGGATCTCGCCGAAGAAGAGGCTGCCGTAGAAGAACCCGGGCCGGAATTGACCGAAGAAGAGGCTGTCGAGTCCGAACCCGCGCCTGAGTTGTCGGAGGAGATCGCCGAGGAGGAGGGTGCCGTAGAAGAATCCGAGTCAGAATTGGCGGAAGAAGAGGGTGCCGTAGAAGAATCCGAGTCAGAATTGGCCGAAGAAGAGCCTGCCTCCGAGCCCGAATCGGCACCGGAGACCGAGCCCGACTCTGCTCCAGAAGACGAGGAGGAGGAAGAGTTGGTTCTGGCGTTCGGTCCCGCGCCCACGCCAGCACCCGAACCCGACGCGATCCCCGAACCGGCCCCGATCCCCGAACCGGCCCCGATCCCCGAACCGGCCCCGATCCCCGAACCGGCCCCGATCCCCGAACCGGCCCCTGCGCCGTTTGATGTCCGGGAGGCGATGGAGGCCAGTCCGATGCGGGCGGCGATTCGCGATCAGGTGGAGGAGGTGGCCCGCTCCTGGATTCGCGAGGTGCTCTCCGAGCGGTTGCCGGTGCTGCTTGAGGAGGTGATTCGCGAGGAGTTGGAGCGACTCAAGGGGGGACGCTGATCTCCGGGTTTTCCCAGGCATCGCGCAGATCTGCTTGAGCGTATTTGAGTAAACCTGGTTCAACCGGGCTGACTGGATTGCCTCTGTTCCGTCCTTCCCGCGCAAGAGGGAAGGACGGCCCAACACGACAACGAACCTGTCAGATCAGGTCGGTTAATCCGCCAGATCCGGCAGTTGCGAACGGTCACCTGAGACAACCCTTTGATCCATTGGCAAATCGGAAGCAGTCCTCATTGCCGATAACTTCCTATGCACCAACATGTTCAATCATGCAATCACGCGCAACTTCCGGATTCAGGTTAGAACTGCGACCAGCTTGGAATAAACGAATCAACTTTTGACAAAACACGCCGAAACCAAAGTTTCAAGGGCTTTGCCCTTGGATCCCACCAGGGAGATTGTCGCCTTGGAGCCGTGATCCAAAAAGAAACGACCCATTCCGCAATGGATGCGGTTTAAGAGGCTGTTTGGCAATGGCCAAATAGCCGATGCGGGCCATGGATGGACCGCCGAATTGCGAAGCCATGTGAGAGCGAAGTTTCGAAGTCAATTCGAACTGCGCGAGTTTGGGGATTGCATGGATGGCATTCCCAAACAGCCTCCAATATTCCGAAAGAGTCCGAACCATCATGTCCGAATCGACCTTGCCCAAAGCCTACGATGCCGCCAGCGTGGAGCGTCGTTGGTATGCGCTCTGGGAGGAGCGCGGCTATTTTGCGCCCACCCAAACAGATCCCAAGACGCCGGCCTATTGCATCATGATCCCGCCGCCGAATGTGACCGGCAGTCTGCACATGGGACACGCCTTTCAGGACACCATCATGGATGCCCTGATCCGCCAGCGACGCATGCGCGGTGAACAGGTGCTCTGGCAGACCGGTACCGATCATGCCGGTATCGCCACGCAGATGGTGGTGGAGCGGCAGTTGGAGGCCGAAGGGAGCAGTCGTCACGATCTGGGCCGGGCGCTCTTTCTGGAGCGGGTCTGGAAATGGAAGCAGCAGTCGGGCGGCACCATCGTGCGGCAGTTGCGGCGTCTGGGGGCCTCGTGCGACTGGAGCCGCGAACGGTTCACCATGGATCCGGAACTCTCCCATGCGGTACGCGAAGCCTTTGTGAAGCTTTATGACGAGGGATTGATCTATCGGGGCAAGCGGCTGGTCAACTGGGATCCGGTGCTGTTGACCGCGGTTTCGGATCTGGAGGTGATCTCCGAGGAGGAGCGGGGACATCTGTGGCATCTGCGCTATCCGTGGGCCGAAGGGGAGGGTCATGTGGTGGTGGCCACCACCCGTCCGGAGACCATGTTGGGCGATGTGGCGGTGGCCGTCCATCCCGACGACGAACGTTATGCCCATCTGGTGGGACGGGAATTGATTCTCCCTCTGACCGGACGACGCATACCGGTGATCGCCGATACCCATGTGGATCCGGCCTTCGGGACCGGTTGCGTCAAGATCACCCCTGGCCACGACTTCAACGATCACGAGGTGGGGGCGCGTCATGGTCTGCCGGTGATCAACATCTTCACGCCGGATGCGCGTATCAACGATCAGGCTCCGGAGCCTTATCGGGGACTCGATCGCTTCGTTGCCCGCGAAAAGGTGGTGGAAGATCTCAAACAGGCCGGTCTGTTGGCGCGGATCGACGACCACAAGCTGATGATTCCGCGCGGGGATCGCACCAAGGCGGTTTTGGAGCCTTATCTGACCGATCAGTGGTTTGTCCGGGCCGCGCCTTTGGCCGAAGAGGCGATTCGTGCGGTGGAGGATGGTCGCATCCGTTTCATTCCCGGCAATTGGGACAAGACCTATTTCGAATGGATGCGCAACATCCAGGATTGGTGCATCTCGCGGCAGATCTGGTGGGGTCATCGGATTCCGGCCTGGTATGGTCCGGATGGCCATCCGTTTGTCTGCAACTGCGAAGAGATGGTCTACGAGATGGCCGCCGAACATTACGGCCAATTCGTGAAGCTGACCCGCGATCCGGATGTGCTCGATACCTGGTTCTCCTCGGCGCTCTGGCCGTTCGCCACTCTGGGATGGCCCAGGAAAACCCCGGAGCTGGCGCGTTACTATCCCACACAGGTGCTGGTGACCGGATTCGACATCATCTTCTTCTGGGTGGCGCGGATGATCATGATGGGGTTGAAGTTCACCGGCGAGGTGCCGTTCCGCGAGGTGTATATCACCGGTCTGGTGCGCGATGCGGATGGCAACAAGATGAGCAAATCCAAGGGGAATATTCTGGATCCTCTGGATCTGATCGATGGCATCGATCTGGAAGCCCTGGTGGAAAAGCGCACCCGCGACATGATGCAGCCGCAACTGGCCGCCAAGGTCGCCGCTGCCACGCGCAGCGAGTTTTCGGCGGGAATTCCGGCATTCGGCACCGATGCGTTGCGGTTTGCGATGGCGGCTCTGGCCGTGCAGGGGCGTGACATCAAACTGGATCTGGGTCGGGTCGAGGGGTATCGCAACTTCTGCAACAAGCTGTGGAATGCGGCCCGTTTCGTCTTGATGAACGTCGAGGGTCATGCGCTTGCTGGTGCGGTCGAGGCGCGCACCCTGCCGGATCGTTGGATTCTCTCCCGTTTGCAGAAGGTGATCGCTGCCATGGATGCGGCTATGGCCCGCTATCGATTTGACGAGGCGGCTGCCGCGTTGCATCGTTTTCTGTGGGGCGAGGTTTGCGACTGGTATCTGGAGATGGTCAAGCCGGTGCTGTATGACGATGGGCTGGCCGAGAGCGACAAGAATCACACCCGCCGGGTGATGGTGACGGTGTTGGAGTCCGCATTGCGGCTGCTGCATCCTTTGATGCCGTTCATCACCGAGGAGTTGTGGCAGAAGGTGGCCCCTCTGGTGGGGCGGGGCGGGGAGACGATCATGCGCACCTCCTGGCCGGTGGTGGAGGCAGAGCTGGAGGATGAGAGGCTGGAGGCCGAAGCCGATTTCGCGATGGCTTTGGTGACCGCTGTGCGCAATGTGCGTGGCGAGATGGATATTCCCCCCGGTCGGCGTCTGCCGTTGCTGGTGAGTGGCGAGAGCGAGGCCGTGGCGATTTTGCGGCGTCATGAGGGGTTGATCGGGGTGTTGGCGCGTCTGGAGGGGTGGTCGGAGCTGTCGGGCGAGATCCCGGAGGGTGCGGCCACGGCGGTGTTGCCAGGGATGCGGATCTTCATTCCGCTGGCCGGGGTCATCGATCCGGCGGCTGAGATTGCCCGGCTGGAGAAAACCCTGCAGAAGCTGGATGCCGATCTGGCGCGGGTTTCTGGCAAACTGAACAATGCCGGTTTTCTGGCCAACGCCAAGCCCGAGGTGGTGGCGGGCGAGCAGGCCAAGGCACGCGAGTTCACCGAGAAGCGCCAGGTGCTTGAAGATGCCCTGGCTCGCATGCGTCGCTTGGGGGGGGTGGCATGATCGCTCGGGGTTGGCGGAAGATCGTGACCCGTGCTCTGGAGATGGACATCGGGCGTGGCGATCTGACCAGCGAGGTGTTGGTGGATGACGCTCAGAGCGGTCTTGCGGTGTTGTGGGCGCGTCAGGAGTTGGTGGCTTGTGGATTGCCGCTGATGGCCGAGGTTTTTGCGCAGGTGGACGGACGGATTGTTTTGGAGCCGGTTTGTGCCGAGGGTCACATGGTGCATGCCGGGGAGGCGATCTGTCGGGTGGCAGGTCCGGCGCGCGGGATTTTGACGGGCGAGCGGGTAGCGTTGAATTTCTTTCAAAATCTCTCTGCGATTGCCACGGTGACCCATCGTTATGTCGCGCGGGTTGCCGGCACGGGTGCGCGGGTGGTGGATACCCGCAAGACCACGCCGGGATTGGGATCGATGCAGAAGTATGCCGTGCGCATCGGTGGGGGTCACAACCACCGGTTGGGGTTGGATGATGGGATTCTGGTGAAGGAGAATCATCTGGCATGGGCAGGCGGGATCACGGCTGCCGTGGCCAGGTTGCGGGCGCGGGTGGGTCATTTGCATCGCATCGAGGTGGAGTGCGAGACGTTGGCGCAGGTTGAGGAGGCGTTGGCGGTTGGGGTGGAGGTGATTCTGCTGGACAACATGGATTTGGCTGGATTGCGTGCGGCGGTGGCGTTGGCGGGCGGTCGGGCGATTCTTGAAGCGAGCGGCAATGTGACGTTGGAGACGATTCGTGCGGTGGCGGAGACCGGGGTGGATTTGATCTCTGTGGGTGCGTTGACCCACAGTGCCGGATCGGTGGATGTGTCGTTGCGGGTGGCGTAGTTGGGAATCGGGGTACGGGGATCGAAGCTCCCCCGGAATAACTGTGGTGGGGTCCAGGGCCATTGGCCCCTGGTCGGGTTCGTGGTGAAGCTCTGAGGTTTTTATTTTTCTTCTTTCTTTACATTTTTCTTTTCGAGCGCTTTTCACGATAAGCGATTTTTCGCGTTTTTTTCGAAAAATCGCGCAAGCGCGCGCTTATATGTGCCCTGAAACGTTGCCCCTTTGGCAAAGTTTCAGGGCGAATGGTTCGCGATAGTGAAGCCGCCTTCGGCGGTCAGTTTGTTTGGGCCATGTTCGCGGGATCGTTTTGCGCCTTTGGCAAAACGATCCCACAGCCAAGGCTGGTGCGAAGATTTTTTCACAAAAGGCGTGAAAAAATCTTTCTTTGTAAAGACGCGCCTAAAGAAAAAGTCACAATCAAAGTCGTGGGACGACTGTCCCACACCCTGCCGGGGATCTTGCGGTCCCCGGACCCCTGCAAAACTTTGGAAATCCATTTCACCGCCTTAGCCATGTCATCCGATATTGCTTCACTCTCTCCAAACTCCATGGCCCCCCGCCTGACCGGCACCCTGTTCACACCGGAACGCTACCAGTTTCATGCGCATCTCGACTCCACCAACCGCTACACCCTCGATCTGGCACGAACCGGCGCGCCGGAAGGAACCGTCGTGGTCGCCGACGCCCAAAGCCAGGGTCGCGGTCGCCTCGGTCGCCTCTGGGCGTCACCGCCAGGAGAGAATCTCTACTTGAGCATGCTCCTGCGGCCTGCTATCCCGGTCGCCCACGCCCCCCGCCTGACCCTCGTGGCTGGGCTGGCCGCCCTGGATGCCATCCGGGAGACGGGCGTCACCGAAGCGCGCCTGAAATGGCCCAACGATATCCTGGTCCAAGGACGCAAGCTGGCCGGCATCCTGATGGAGATGGCCGCCGAAGGAGAACGGGTGCGCCATGTGGTGGTCGGGGTGGGGGTGAATGTCAATGGTCGGGCAGAGCAGTTTCCCGCTGAAGTCGCGGCACGCGCCATAACCATGGCCGATATCTTGCAAAAACGCATCGAACGGGGCATTGTGTTGGCAAGGCTGTTGTCGGCCTGGGAAGCGTGGTATCGTCTGTTCTTCGACGAGGGGTTCGAACCGATCCGCCAGGCGTGGCGCGAACGGGCGCTGTTGACCGGCCAAAAGGGACGCATCGAGAGTGCCCAGGGTATGCGTCAGGTGACGTTGCTCGATCTGGACCAGGAAGGCTTTTTGCTGGCGTGTGACCGCGAGGGCGGTGCACCGTTTCGCGTATTGGCCGGTGATGTGTTGCTGACGGGATGGGATTGACATGCTTTTGGTAATCGATATCGGCAATACCAACATTGTCCTGGGGGTGTATCAAAAGGAACGACTCACCCACCATTGGCGCATCAGCACCCGCGCGGGTGGCACGGCGGACGAATATGGCATCTGGATGATCCAGCTGTTTCAGCTTGCGGGTCTGGATCCCAAGGATCTGACCGGCGCGATCGCGGCAAGTGTGGTTCCGCCGGTCGAAGCGGCGGTGTTGGGTGGGGTGAAACGTCATTTGCGCGTTCATCCGTTGGTGGTGGGACCCGGTTTCAAGACCGGCATGGCGATCCGTTATGACAATCCGCGCGAGGTGGGTGCCGATCGGATCGTGAATGCTGTGGCCGCTTATCAACGCACGCAGGCAGCGACGATTGTGGTGGATTTCGGCACCGCGACCACCTTTGATCTGATTGGTCCGCAAGGGGAGTATATGGGTGGGGCGATCGCACCGGGTTTGGGGATCTCCATGGATGCCTTGTTCGAGCGTACTGCCAAGCTTCCGAGGGTGGAGTGCGTGCGTCCGGCAAGTGTGATCGGCAGGGATACCGTGGGTGCGATGCAGGCGGGGATGTTTTGGGGTTATGTCGGGCTGGTCGATGGATTGATCACGCGCATGATCACCGAGGCCGGATTCACGCCGGTACGGGTGATGGCGACCGGAGGGTTGGCGCGTCTGATCGCGCGTGAAAGTGCATTGATCGAAGAGGTGGATGAGTTTCTGACCTTGACCGGTCTTCGGATGTTGTACGAACGCAATCGTTGAGGGATCAAGCCGTGGCGCGCACCTCTCAGTTCAAGACAAGGATCATGCCGTTGTTGGCGGTGGGATTGTTGGCTGTGCTCAACCTGTTGGTGCAGGGGATGGGCATGATGGGGCTGGGGTTCAAGACCCCGGAGAGTGCCATCTGGCCAGGTCCGGTGATGCCTGAGAAGATCCTGGAGCTATCGGATTCAGCCACGGCGCGCGTGATCAAGCAGGGGGATGTTCCGCCGCCGGTAGTGGCGGAAAAGCCGCCGGAGCCCAAACTGGAGCCGAAGCCCAAACCGGAGCCGAAGCTGGAGCCGAAGCCGGAGCCCAAGCCGGAGCCCAAGCCGGAGCCTGTGCCGGAGAGGCATACGCCGATGCCGGCGGTTGCGGGTGAGCAGTTCATGGTACAGGTTGGCAGTTTTCCGGGGGAGATGGGGGTAGATTCTTTGGTGGAGCGGTTGACGAAGGAGGGGTTATCGCCGCGTGTGGAGATGGTGCGTGAGCGGACGGGTTTGAACAACGTGCAGGTGGGTCCGTTTGCGAAGCTGGATCAGGCGAAGGAGGCCGAGGCGCGGTTGAAGTCCGGAGGGGTTGCGGCGCGGGTTGAGGAGAGTTGGGAAGGGTTTGTGATTGTGCTTGGCAAGTCGTTGTTGTTGAGTCATGCGGTCGAGGAGATGGAGAAGGTCAAGAAGTTGGGGGTTTCACCGGTGCGATTGGTGAAGGTTGAGAGTGACATGAAGGTGCGGAAGGTATTGTTGGGGCCGTATGAGAGCAAGGAGCGGGCGCGCAAGATGAGTGCGCGGGTAGCGGAGTTGGGGATTGCGTCGCCGGTGATCAAGACCTGGCCGCTTTCCAATGCGTTGCCGTGAGGGGAGGGGGCCTGGGGAGCGAAGCTCCCCGGAAAAGAAATCACAGGAAACTGGCGGGGTCCAGGGGCCAATGGCCCCTGGTAGGGTTCGGGGCGAAGCCCTGAGGTTTTGACTGTGTGACGTTGACCTTTTGGATTTTTTCAGGTTTTTTCCTTAAGTTCTTATTCATCAGGCTTATCTTGCCTGTGTTTCTTGATTACTGTCTCTTTCTTTAATCATTGTCTTTCGCACGCTTGTGCCTTTTTTCGCTCTTTTGCGAAAAAAGGCACAAGCGTGCGCGTATATATGCCCTGAATCGTTGCCGTTTTCTGACAACGATTCAGGGCGAATGGTTGGCGATACAGAACGCCGCATCCAGCGGCCACTTGTTCGGGCCATGTTCGCCGGATCGTTTTGCAAACGACGCAAAACGATCCGGCAGCCAAGGCTGGCGCGAAGATTTTTTCACAAAAATCGTGAAAAATCTTTTCCTGAAAGACGCGCCTAAAGGACAAGGTCAAAACCAAAACGTCGGAGGCTTTGCCTCCGAACCTCCACCGGGGATCGAACCGATCCACGGACCCCTGCAACAATTGGATACATGAATGGTTACAAACGTTTTATATTCATGATCCCGCCTCACCCGCACTTGGAGTAACCACACTCCAGACAGGTATCGCACCCATCCAACCGTGTGACCGCCAACTGTCCGCACTTGGGACACTGCCCACTGCCAAGCGCTCCGCTTTCAGCCACGGCCTGACGTTTGGCGATCAACTCCGGAGAGGGTTCCGGCGGACTGAGCATGCCGATTTTGATCAGATGCCGTTCGATGCACTCGCCAATTTCAGCCACCAGACTGGGCATATATTTGCCCCCCGGCTTGAAGTAACCACCGCGCGGATCGAACACCGAACGCATCTCTTCGACCAGGAAGGTCGCATCCCCACCATGCCGGAACACGGCGGACATCACCCGGGTCAGGGCAACGATCCAGGCGAAGTTGTCCATGTTCTTGGAGTTGATGAAGATCTCGAAGGGACGCCTGCGTCCGTTGACCACGATGTCGTTGATGGTGACGTAAAAGGCGTGCTCGAAGAGCGGGGTTTTGATCTTGTAGGTGCTGCCTTCCAGATCTTCGGGACGCCGCAAAACCGGTTGCAACTGGATCACTTCGGCCAGGGTGCGGGGCGGGGGCAGGGAGGGGGTTTCCGGCTCGTGGGGGGTGGAAAGGGTTTCGGTCGGCTCCTCGCCCTTTTTGGCAGCCACCTCGAATCCCACGATTTTGCCTTGAATCTTGACTGCCATGTTTTGTCAATCCTCCTTGCGCGCTGCCAGCTTCTCACGGACCATCTCGAAAAAGCGCCACCGATCCGCGACTCCCGAAGCAAGGGAGTTCGCGGAAGGTCCTCATGATGGCGTGCGCAAGCCCTTACGTCAATCCCCGAACCACGCCAAAAGCCGTGCTGCCTCCCTGCTTCATATTTGATCCATCTCTGACTCAAACTCCCTCGACAACTCCCGGAACAAAGATTCTGCCAGACAGGCCCTTTCGGCATCGTACTCCGGACGCAATCCGATAAACAGCTCCTTGCCCTCGCCATCGATCACGATACGCTCTTCCGGCAAGATCGGCACCGGATCGGGCCACTGCCCGTCCACGGGGGCGCTGATCTGACATGTGCGCGAGCTGTGCTCGTCGCGCATGACCGGATTGTTGGTCAGATCCAAACCCGGCAGATGCCAGGTGAACTCCACGGCGATACCGTTGGGATCATAGGAGTAGATGGAAAAAAAGCAGCCGTGATCGATCACGTCCGATACCGGAAAACCGGCGCCATCGAGCTTGGACATCAACTCCCAAAGCGTCTCCTTGTCCTGGACGCCGACGGAGACATGATCAAAGCCGAACGGACCTTGCACCGGTTGCCCGTGGCGTTTGAGCGGAATGGCGGAGACCTTTTCCCACTCGAAGAATGAAATATAGCCGCTGCCATGGATATGAAAAAAATATTGACGGTAACCAGGCTGACCGTAGCAGTAGACCAACGGCATGCCGAGCAGATCGCGCCAAAAGCGCACGGTCAGGGTGATGTCTCGGGTGGCGAATGCGGCATGATGAATGCCCGTGTACACGCTCATCGCGTTATCTCCTCGGGTGGGGTGATCATCTGGGCCAGGGAGGTGCTTTCCAAGAGCGCACGAATGGACTGATCGAGGCGACCCCAGTGCGGGCGTGACACGCAATTGGCATCCAGTGCGCAGATGTAATCACTCCGGCAACAAGGCGTCAACAACACCGGGTCTTGCATGGCGTTCAGAATGTCGGCCAGGGAGATCTCGGCGGATAACCGCGTCAGCATGAAACCTCCCTGTCGGCCCTGGCGCGAACGCAATATGCCGTGCTGCGCCAGAATCCGCAACACCTTGCGAATGGTGGCCAGGGGCAAGGGGATCTCCTTTTTGAGACTGGCGGCAGAGCGAGCACGCGATGGCTCTGTCGCAAGACAGGTGAGAATCAGGACCGCATAGTCGCTTAAACGCTGAATGCTCAACATGATTTTTTCGTAACCATTCATGTGCTCAACTGTTGCAGGGGGCCGGGGACCGCAAGTTCCCTGGGGGAGGTTCGGAGGCAGAGCCTCCGAGGTTTTGTCTTTGTTCTTTCTGTTTTTTGTCTCAATTTCTTTTGTCCCTTATACCGCACCCATCACCGGATACGTCGTTTTCCAAAAGGCCGCCTGCAAGATGTGGGAGTCGTTTCCAAAAAACGGAAACGACTCCCACGAAGGCGGCGCGCAGTGCATTTCTCGCAAAAAACGCGAAAAATGCTTTTTTTGAAGAGCGAGCTAAAGTCAAAATCAAAACCCTGGAAGATGAATCTCCAAGACCTTATTTTATTTTTAACAAGTAAAAAATTCATATTCCAATCTGGGTGCGGTTTAGGCGCGTCTTGCAAAGAAAATTTTCTTCACGCATTTCGTGAAAAAATTTCTCTCCAGCCTTGGCTGCGGGATCCTTTTGCGGTTTTGGCACAAGGATCCCGCGAACATGGCCAAGAGAGCAGGCCGCAGCGGGCCATTAAACCGTCGCGATCCATTCGTCCATAATCGTTGCCAAAAACGCAACGATTATGGATACATATAAGTGCGCGCTTGCGCGATTTCCGCGCAGCGAAAAAGGCTTATCGTGAAAAGCGCGCGAAAGGCAAAGTCACAAAAGAAAAAAACCCCAAGGGTTTTGCCCTTAAATCCCACCAGGGTCCAATGCCCCCTGGACCCCGCTGACTGTTGGGGGTCTTGAATCGTTACATTTTTTCAATCCAAAACAGTATCGTATCCGGCCTTACGGCCCTTGAGAAGCGCGCCAGGTTTCTTAAGCAGCGATCATTACGAGATGTATCATTTTCTGTGGAGACTGTTTGGTGATTCCATCCATGGAATCACCAAACTCGCGACTTTCGAATTTACTTCGAACGTCGCAACCAAATGGCTTTGCAATTTGGCGGGCCATTCATGGCCCGTATCGGCTGTTTGGCAATGACCAAACAGCCTGCAAGAAAAGCCAAACGCACTGTTTGAAAAAATCCCATCACGCCGCCTGACGTATCCGTTCGATCTCCTCGGGGGGCAGGAAAAGACGCGGATAGTTGCGATCTCCATCGAGCAGCGCCTGAGAGGCATCGAACTGGGTACGAATCATGCCCAAAGAGTCGCAGAACCCCAGCATCGATGCCTCGGCCTGCATCAGGGCCATGCGCATGTCGTGATCCGCTGCCTCGGTGTGGCCGCAGGCTTGATGGCAGTAAGCCCGCAGCATGTGGGCAACGCCAGGGTTGGGTTGCAGCTCGATGACTGCGTCCAGATTGGCGATGGCATCGGCAAAACGTCGCATGCGAGCAAACAGCGCCCCGCGCAACAGATAGATGCGGCTGTTCTCGGAATCGATCCGCAACGCTGCATCGCAATCCGCGAAGGCAGCATGATACCGCTCGGCGTGCAGGTGACCCACTGCGCTCAACAACAGCCAACGCAGGGTGATTTGCGCCTCGTCCAACAGCGCGTTGGGACGCTCTGGCAGACGCACCTCGCCGGCGTTCACGTTGGCGTTCACGATACAGTAAGGATAGTCGTTCATCGATCATGCTCCTTGCATGGAAGGTGTGTCCGGTTGAAGATCATCCCTTTCACCCCCTTGACCGTAGAGTTTCCGCAGGGGGCTTCACGGAAAAGGGTCGGTGATGGACTCTCTTGCTAATTGAGACTAAATTGGTATCAATTTAGTTCCAAAAAAGATGTCACGATTCGGGTTCCAAACGATTGCCGAGCGCGAAGGTATTCGGCTCAGGTGGGGAGGCAGAGTCTTTGAGGGATGGGCTTTGATTCTTGCGCGCGGCCTTGGTTGCGTATTCGCTATGCGACTTGGCATAACCAATCGGCGAACATGGCCTATTGGCTCAACCGAGCTGAACCGTGTCCATTTTGAGATGCGCTGATTTCTAAAGGTCGCGTGCCAGCTGCGAGCGTCGTTTTCAAAAACGAAACCTTTCAGGCACCTTGGGGCCTGTTGACGTATGAAGGCCGTGAGCCTTCAGACAAGGCGCGACGAGAGCTGCGGGGCATACACGGTAGTATGTGAGCAGCGAAGGGGCTTCTGAATCGATATGTTAGCTTATGCAAGCATTCGCAACTGTCAGATCTGGGTAAATCGCTTGGTGATGCCATCCCTGGAATCACCAAGCGCACCCGGTTGAACGCCATGCGTACCGGGCTTCCAACAAAAATGCCTGCAGGGAGCAGCTTCCGTTCAACCCCCGACCTTGAAACTCCCAGAATAGAGCTTCAAGAGATTTGCGCACCAGCGGCTCTCCATGCCAACGTCAGCTGTCTGGACCTACCAAAACAGCCCAATCCGCAAAGGTCAGTCTTTGATCTTGGTTTTCTCGATGAATTGCTGTACGTTCTTCTCCAGGAAGACCTTGAGCTCCTTTTGACCCTGGGTCAGAATTTCCATGGCGCGCATGGTGTTCTCACGCATGTCCTTGGCCACTTCGGCGGCAATTTCGGTCTGCGCAGCCAAAAGCTCCTTCGGGGATTTGGCGGCAGCCAGCTGATCGAGCTGACGGGAACCGGCAGAGTTGAACTCCTCGATGGCGTCGAGCTGATGACGGGCCAATTCGCGCACCGTGTTGTCGTTGATCTTTTGCAACTCGGTGATCGAATCAAGCATCATCCGGGTCATGTCGGTCATTTTTTTGGTGATTTTATCGCTATTCATGTCCGTGTCCTCGTAAATGGAGAGTGGGTACGGTGGCGTCGCGTTGGAAGCGCTGTTTATGTTGCAGTGCAACATGAGCGTAAGATAGTATCTCTCGGGGTTGGCGTCAAGTCCTTTTTGACAAAATGGGTAAATTTTGTTTCTGCGACTCTCTGGGAATTCCATTTCGGGAATCACCAGACAAGCAGGGTTTGATCCATGCGAACCTTGTGTGGGGGCATAATGTGGCGGGCTATCCATGGCTCGCATCCGCGGATTGGCAGGCGCCCATCCGCCCTTTTAAACCGGAAGCGCAAGAATTGGAGTGCCGTGCATGGCAGGGGATGGAAAAGAGGTGGTTCCAGTCAATCTGGAGCTGCTCTCCAGCGACAACCACGTTGGTGCGATGCTGGTGTGTGGGCTGGCCATGCTGGCCAGCGTGGTGGGTGAACTGCTGGGATGGGGCAGCTTTCTGGAGCCGAGCCATATGCTGGCCTGGGTGCTGCGTCCGGTGTTTTGGGTTTTTGGGAGCATCCTGATCATACTGGTCGTGCGGCGTCTGTTGATTCCCGGTTGTCGGCCTCTGGTGCGGATCAATTTCGGTGGGATTCACGACATCCGAATGACGCATGTGCCGTTGCGTTGGTCGTTTATCGTCGGGGCGTCCCGTCCGCCAGGTCTCATGAAATATCTGTTGCGGGGGGTGGTGCTGGCACTGCACCCCGACTACGAATCCTCAGGGGATGAGACCCTTTGGTCGCGGCTGTTTCATACCACCTGTCGGTTGCGTGGCAAGCACGTCCTTTTTATCGAATGCGGTACGTTGGATTGCGGGCCGGATGAGACCCTGGCGGTGATCCAGACCCATCTGCGTGCACGTCAGGAGATGGTGATCAAGAAGCGGTGAGGTAAAAATGAGTTCGAAGTCACAGGATTCAATGGCTCTGGGATGGCACGGAGGCCCGGTACAGGATTCCCCAAGGTGGCGGGCTCTGGGATGGCACGGAGGCCCGGTACAGGATTCCCCAAGGTGGCGGGGTCCAGGGGCCAATGGCCCCTGGTCGGGTTTGGGGCGAAGCCCTGAGGCTTTGACTTTTTGCTTTCCTTTCGCGCGCTTTACACGAGCGATTTTTCGCGTTGTTTGCGAAAAATCGCTCGTGTAAAGCGCGCACATCCCGGATTCGTTGCCGCTTTTGGGCAATGAATCCGGGCGAATGAGCTGTCGGAAGAGCCGCCATCGGCGGCCACCTGGATGCAAGGCGAAGAGGTGTCGTTTTGCCAACTTCGCAAAACGACACCTCTTCCAAGGCCGCGCGCAAGCGATTTTCATAAAAAACGTGAAAATCGCTTTTTTTAAGAGCGCGCCAAAGACAAGTCTGAAAGACAAAGACGAAAATACCTTGGAGACTCCGTCTCCAAACCTTTGCCGGGGACCTTCGGTCGCCGAACCCCTGCGAACGTTTTGTCCGAAACGACGCCAGCCGCCCTAACGCAACGCCGCGCCAAACCGCTCCACCACCCGTGCTATAATCCGCTCCGCCACCCCTTTGCTCTCGACATCCGTCAAGGTGCGATCATCGGCTTGCAAAAGAACACTCAACGTCAAACTCTTCCACCCCTCCGGCACACCCGTGCCCGTATAGATCGCGACCACCCGCGCCTGACGGATCAATGCCGCATTCACAGCCACCACCTCGGCCATCACCTCCCCGGACGCAGTTCTCTCCGGCATCAGAAAGGTGAAATCACTCTGAATTCCAGGAAAACGACTCGTCACGATCTCCCCCGTGACCTTCGCCCCCTTGCCAGACAACGCCGCAAGATCCAACTCCAACAGATAGATCTCACGACGGATATCCAACGCCGCCTGCTCGGCAGGATGCAACTGTCCTACCCAGCCGATCGCTCGACCGCCGGCACCACGAATCGCCGCACAACGCAACGGGTGAAGAAATGCCGGTCCACCCACGGATAGCTCAGGCATGCTTCCAGTCAAGGCGGCAAAGAGCGCCTCCATGTCACCTTTTAGATCGAAAAAATCGACCGCACGCACTGCCGCATGCGCGGAAACCTCCTCAACCGGACCACACAGCAGACAGGCCAGCCGCTCCACCTCGTCAAGTACCCCATCCTCGGTACGTGGCAGAAAAACCCGACCCATCTCGAACAGACGCAACCGCATATTGCCACGGTTCAGATTGCGCTGCGCGGTCTCGATCAATCCGGCAATCAGCGTGGTGCGCAACACCGATTGCTCCTCGGAGAGCGGATTGAGCAGCCGGACCGGTGTGACGGCGGCATCAAAACGACTCTGGATCTCCGGGGCGACAAAGGCGTAATCAATCGCCTCCTGGTAACCCAACCCAACAAAAATCTCACGTACCTGCTCAGCCAAAAGCCGTTGGGCATCAGGTACCGGCGGGGCGGCAGGTACACGGGGCAGGGTCGTCGGCACCTGATCGTAGCCGTGCAAACGCACGATCTCTTCCACCAGATCCTCTTCGCGCTTCAGATCATGCCGCCAACTGGGCGGAATCACCATGAATCGCGGTTCCTCGCCCGAGATCGGCAGCACCTGACACCCCAGGGCACTCAACAGAGTGTTCATGCGCTCCGGGGTGAGATCAATGCCGCCCAAACGGTTCACCCGGTCAGGACGATAGAAGATTTCGGCAGGGGCATGCCAGGTGCCGCCATCAAGCAGCGTCACCGGTCCGGCCAGTCCGCCGGCCACATCGAGTATCATGCGCGTGGCACGTTCCATCACCCGCGAAATGGCCTCCGGATCGGTGCCGCGCTCGAAGCGGTGACGCGACTCGGAGACCAGCTCCAGACGCCGCCCGGTGCGTGCCGTGGTGATCGGATCAAAATAGGCGACCTCCAGAAACAGATCCGTGGTCGCCTCCGTGACACCACTCTCCTCGCCGCCCATGATGCCGGCCAGCGCCAAAACCCGCTCCTGATCGGCAATCACCGTCATGGTCGGAGAGAGTTTGCGCTCCACCCCATCCAGGGTGCGCAGGATCTCCCCTTCTGCAGCACGCCGCACCACAACCGCACCCTGGAGCTTCTCCAGATCAAAAGCGTGCAGAGGTTGGTTCAGGTCAAGCAGCAGATAGTTGGTCACATCCACGACGTTGTTGATGGCACGCATCCCCACCACTTCGAGCCGGTTGCGCAACCACGCCGGACTCGGACCCACCTTCACGCCGCGAATCACCCGTCCCGCATAGCGCGGACAGCCCTCCGGATCTTCCAGCCGCACCTGGGCAATCGCATCCGGCGCCTCGATCGGCACCGTGATGGCTTCCAGAGGTTTGAGAAGCTTCCCGGTGAGCGCAGCCACCTCACGCGCCACTCCGCGCACCCCCAGACAGTCGCCGCGATTCGGGGTGATGCCGAGTTCCAGCACCACATCGTCGCGACCCAGCGCCTGGGCGATGGAGAGGCCATCCGGCGTGGCGGGTTCAAGGATCAGCACCCCTTCGGATTCGGTGGCCAGGCCCAGCTCCTTGAGGGAGCAAAGCATTCCTTGCGAGGTGACACCGCGAATCTGCCCGAGTTGGATCTCCATGCCGTTCGGGAGCCTGGCGCCAATTCGCGCTACCGCCACCTTGTCGCCGGGACGGTGATTCTTGGCCCCGCAGACGATTTGCAGACAACTTTCGCCGATGCGCACGTGACACAACGTCAGACGGTCGGCATTCGGATGGGGATCGACAGTCTCCAGCCGGCCCACCTGTACCATGTCCAGTCCCTGATCGAGACGTTGCAGGGCATCGAGTTCCAAACCCGCCATGGTGAGACGGGCGCCAAGGGTGGTTGCGTCGAGATCGCAGTCAATGTGATCTCGAAGCCATTGGAGGGTGATTTTCATGGGGAGATTCCCGTTAAATGAACGATCATAGAGACATGTTCAACCAGGATTTTCAAGCGTGCCGCGTCAGAAAGCGCACATCGTTGTCGAACAGGGCGCGAATATCGTGGATGCCATATTTGAGCATGGCGAGCCGCTCCACGCCCATGCCGAAGGCAAAGCCGGAGTAGCGTTCACGGTCGATGCCGACGTTGGTGAGCACGTTTGGGTGGATCAGGCCGCAGCCGAGCACTTCGAGCCAGCCGGTGCGCTTGCAAACCCGGCAGCCCTGGCCGTCGCAGAACAGGCAGCCCATGTCCACCTCTGCCGAGGGTTCGGTGAACGGAAAGAACGACGGGCGAAAGCGCACTGGCAGTTCCCGTTCGAAGAAACGTACCAAAAAAGTGGCCAACAGACCCTTGAGCTGGCCGAAGTGGACCCCTTCGTCCACCATGAACCCTTCGACCTGGTGGAACATCGGCGTATGGGTGAGATCCGAGTCGCAGCGGAATACCTTGCCTGGGGCGATGGCACGCAGAGGGGGTTGCTTTCCCTCCATGACGCGGATCTGCACCGGCGAGGTATGAGTGCGCAGCAGCCGTTTGCGGCCATCAAGGGCAGGGGGCAGGTAAAAGGTATCGTGCATCTCCCTCGCCGGGTGGTCCGGCGGAATATTGAGCGCTTCGAAATTATGCCAGTCCGACTCCACTTCCGGTCCGGAGGCGGGTGGGAAGCCCATGGCGGTAAAGATGGCGATGATTTCGTTTTGGGCGCGGGTGACTGGATGGAGGGTGCCACGGGAGCGTGGGCGACCGGGAAGGGTGATATCCACCCATTCTTTTTCCAGTTTTTGATGCAATTCCGCCTGCTTGAGATCTTCGGACCGTTCAGCGAGACGGTTGGCGAAGCTCTCCTTGAAGGCGTTGGCCTGGGCGCCGAAGGTGGCACGTTGGCTTTCGTCCATTTGGCCGAGGCCGCGCAGGATCTGGGTCAGATCGCCCTTTTTGCCCATGGTTTGCACGCGTATGGCTTCCAGTTCGGCGTGGGTGGCGGCGTGGGTGAGGGCGGCGAGGGCGGACTCTTTGAGTTTTTCCAGAGCGTCTTCAAGCATGGTGGGTTCTCGGCTGGTCAAAAATGAGGCGCGATTGACGGGTGCGCGGAGGTCGTGGGATGGTGCTCATGATGAATCACGTGATCACGGGGGTCTGGGGGCGATTATCGTTCCCGCCGGGGCAGCGCCCCGCGAATTTGCTGGTGTTCTTTGATCTTTATATTGTGCTTTTGATTCTATCTTGCTTGTGCTGCTCAGACGCGTCTTACAAAGAAGAAATTTTCACGAATTTTATGACAATTTTTCGCGTCACCCTTGGCTAGGCCATCGTGTTGCGATGTTGGCAAAACGATGGCGCGAACATGGCCCCAAACAAGCCGCCAATGGCGGCTATTCCGTCGCGATGCGTTTGCCATGCGTCGATGCCAAGAAGACGACCATACAAAAGACAAGAGGGTTCCAAAGATTGGAACCCTCTGATCCTCTTTCGCCGCAAAGCGATCAGGCAGCGGCCAGGGCTGCCTTGGCGCTTTCGGCGACACGGGCAAAATCCTCCGGCGCATGCACGGCCATGTCGGCCAACACCTTGCGATCCAGCTCGATGCCACCCTTGGCCAGACCGGCGATGAACCGGCTGTAGGAGAGGCCGCTCAAGCGGGCAGCCGCGTTGATGCGCACGATCCACAATTTGCGGAAATCCCGCTTGCGGGCGCGACGGTCGCGATAGGCGTATTGCAGGCCATGCTCGACTTTTTCCAGCGCGATGCGATAGCAGCTGTTGTTGCGGCCTTGATACCCCTTGGCCAGATCCAGAACCTTCTTGTGACGTGCGTGGGCACACACCCCCCGTTTGACGCGCGGCATGGGTGAAAACTCCTTGCGAAAAAGATCTTATAAATAAGGCATCATCTGTCGGACCGCATGCGTATCCGCCGCAGCCATCAGACAGGTGCCACACATGTTGCGTTTGTTTTTGGGCGCCTTCTTGGTGAGAATGTGGCGCTTGAACGCATGGTTGCGCTTGAGCTTACCGGTGCCGGTCGCGGAAAACCGCTTGGCCGCGCCCCGATGGGTTTTGATCTTGGGCATTGCCGATCCTTCGGTTGGGGGTTGATGACATACCGATTCTTTGAAGAACGAGAACAACCAGACTGGCTGTGTCATCCATGGTGCGGCTGAATGAGACATTCCGTCGCGGCATGGGTGGCAGGCTACCTGGTGCCCTCGTGAATCACGAACAGGTATCAGGGTACTTTCTTGGTTTTGGAGGGTGCCACCACCATGGTGATCTGTCGTCCCATCAGCTTGGGTACCTGCTCCACCTTGGCGAGATCGGCGACCGCCTCTTCGACCCGTTTCAACAGGGCGAGTCCGAGATCCTGATGGGCCATTTCACGACCGCGAAAGCGCAAGGTGCATTTCACCTTGTCGCCATCCTCCAGGAATTTTCGCATGCTTCTGAGCTTGACGTCAAAGTCATGCGTATCGGTTCCGGGACGGAACTTGATTTCCTTGATTTCGATGCGCACCTGCTTTTTCCGGGCAAGCCGTTCGCGTACCGATTTTTGGTACTTGAATTTGGCGTAGTCCATGATCTTGCAGACCGGTGGACGGGCTTCCGGAGCCACCTCGACGAGATCCTGACCTGCCTCCATGGCGCGGCGCATCGCCTCGTAGGTGGTGACCACGCCAACCTGTTCACCTTTTTCGTCGATCAGCCGTACTTCCGGCACGCGGATTTGTTCATTGATGCGCGTGTTGTCGGTCTGGACCTGGGGGGCGGGACGTTCCCGGTTGTCCCGGTTTCCGGCGGAAGCGCCACTGTTGTTGGGTATGGAAGGCTTGACGATGATCGACTCTCCCTTGTGGTGAATGTTTCACGAACGATTTCCATGATGTGCCCGCAGGCTGCCCGATCATGGGGGGGATTCTCCCCATCGCTTTGTCACGCCTGCTGTCCGGCCTCGACCAGCGGGCGTGGCATCATCTCTTCGAGCGGGATTCATCCCGACTCGCAACTTCAACCCTGCTGTCCGGCCTCGACCAGCAGACGTTGCATCATCTCTTCGAGCGGGATCAATCCCAACTCCTTGCCGTGCCGGTCACGGGGACTCACCGCGCCTTCGGTCCGTTCGCGCTCGCCGACGATCAAAAGCCATGGAACTTTCTGCATGGCGTGTTCGCGGATTTTATAGCCAATTTTCTGATTGCGCAAATCCGTTTCCACGCGCAGACCCGCTGCGCGCAATTTTTGTTCCACTTCCAAGGCCCAATCGTTGTAGGCTTCGGTGATCGTCAACACCACGGCCTGTACCGGAGCAAGCCACATCGGGAAGTGACCGGCGTAATGTTCGATGAGGATGCCGAAGAAGCGCTCCAGCGAACCCATCAAGGCGCGATGGATCATGATGGGCCTATGTCTGGCACCATCTTCTCCAATATAGCCGATATCGAACCGTTCTGGAAGGTTGAAGTCCAGTTGAACCGTTGAACATTGCCATTTTCTTCCGATGGCGTCGGTGATCTTCACGTCGATTTTCGGTCCGTAGAAGGCCCCACCACCCACATCTTCGCAATATTCCAGCCCATGGTGCAAGATCGCTCCGCGCAAAGCGGCGGTGGCCTTCTCCCAGATGGCATCCGATCCCACCGCCTTTTCCGGACGGGTGGAGAGGTTGATTTCGAATTTTTCGAAGCCGAACGTCCGCAGGGTTTGCAAGGTCAGGTCCAGAATGGCGCTGATCTCCTCTTCGATCTGCGACTCGCGGCAGAAGATGTGCGCGTCGTCTTGGGTGAAACCGCGCACCCGGAATAGACCATGGAGAACACCCGACATTTCATAACGATAAACCGTTCCCAACTCGGCCCAACGCATCGGCAGGTCGCGATGCGAGCGGATCTGGGAGCGAAACACCAATATATGGAACGGACAGTTCATGGGCCGAATCTGGTAGCTCTGTTCATCGACCGTCATGGGATTGAACATCGATTCGCGGTAGAAGTCCAGATGGCCCGAGGTGCGCCAAAGATCCAGATTGGCCATGTGCGGGGTGAACAAAAACTCATAACCCGCCGCACGATGCGCTCTTTTCCACTGATCCTCGATGATCTGCCGCACCCGCGCGCCCATCGGATGCCACAACACCAGCCCGCCGCCAGCGTCATCCTGGATCGAAAAGAGATCCATCTCCTTGCCGATGCGCCGGTGATCGCGTTTGGCCGCCTCCTCCAGCAGGGTGAGATGGGCTTCAAGAGCCTTTTTGTCCGCAAACGCCGTACCGTAGATCCGTTGCAGCATCTTGTTCTTGGAATCGCCACGCCAGTAGGCTCCGGCCAGCCGCGTCAGCTTGAACACCTTGAGTCGCCCGGTGGAGGGCACATGCGGTCCGCGACAGAGGTCCATGAACTCCCCCTGGCGGTAGAGGGAGATGGCCTGATCCTCCGGAATCTCGGCAATGATCTCCGCCTTGTATCGCTCATCCTGACTCAAAAACCAGTCGATCGCCTCCTGACGTCCCATGAGCTGTCGCTTGACCGGCAGATCATGCCTGGCGATCTCCTCCATGCGCTTTTCGATGGCCGCGAGATCTTCCGGGGTGAATGGGCGCTGGTAATCAAAATCGTAGTAGAAGCCATCCGCCACCGCAGGCCCGATGGTCACCTGGGCGCCGGGAAACAATTCCTTGACCGCCTGGGCCATCAGATGGCTGGTGGAGTGGCGCAGGATTTCGAGTCCCTCGGGTGAGGTGGGGGTGATGATCTCGATGGTGGCATCCTGATCCACCAGGGTATCCAGATCGACCAGAGAACCATTCACGCGTCCGGCGATGGCCGCGCGCGCCAGACCGGCGCCGATGGCCGCAGCAATCGCAAACACGCTCAAGGGTGCGGCACTCTCCTGGAAAGATCCGTCGGGCAGGGTGTAACGCGGCATGGGAATCACTCTCCTGAGGCTTGCGCAGCCTGTTGAATGCGTTGGCAAAGATCATCGACGCAGGCCGAAATGATCTCATGGGAATCGCCCTCGGCCATGACACGGATTTTCGGTTCCGTTCCCGAGGGGCGTACCAGCAGGCGTCCCTGGCCCTGCAAGGCGGCGTGCGCAGCCTCGATGGCCCTCTGCACCGACGGATCGGACAGCGGTTTGGAGCCTCGGGGAATGGCAACGTTCTTGAGTATCTGCGGCACGGTATGTAACTGTGCGGCCAGTTCCGAGAGCGGGCGTTGTTGGGTCACCATCCGTTCCAGGATCTTCAAGGCGCTGACAATGCCATCTCCCGTGGTGTTGTAGTCGAGAAAGATCATATGTCCCGACTGTTCGCCGCCGAGATTGCACCCTTCGGCCAGCATGGTTTCGAGCACGTAGCGATCCCCGACGTTGGCCCGCAGCAGTTTGAGATCCAGGGATTTCAAAAACCGTTCCAATCCCAGGTTGGACATCACCGTGCCCACCACCGCCCCACCCTTCAGGGCGCTTTGTTCCTGCATCATGATGGCGCTCATGGCCAGCATCTGGTCGCCATCCAGCAGACGCCCCTGATCGTCGCACACCAGCAGACGATCGGCATCCCCATCCAGGGCCAGACCGATGTCCGCACCGGTCTCGCGCACCTTGTCGCGCATCAGCTCGGGATAGAGCGAGCCGCAATTTTGATTGATGTTCAGTCCATCGGGCTTGATGCCCAGCGGAATCACATCGTCGGCCCCCAGTTCCCAGAACACCTCCGGGGCCACCCGGTAGGCCGCACCGTTGGCACAATCGACCACCACCTTCAATCCGGTCAGCCGCAACTCGCGCGGAAAGGTGTTCTTGCAGAATTCGATATAGCGTCCCCGGGCATCCTCGATCCGTTGCGCCCGTCCGATATGTGATGGATGGGGCGGATCGCGTATCACCGGGTCCTGGAAGAACTGCTCTTCGATGGCCCGTTCTATCTCATCCGGGAGTTTCATGCCATTGGGGCCGAAGAACTTGATGCCGTTGTCATGATACGGGTTGTGGGAGGCCGAGATCACCACGCCGATTTCAGCGCGAAAGGCGCGGGTGAGGTAGGCGACAGCGGGCGTCGGGATCGTGCCCACCTGAACGCAGTGCATGCCCACCGAGTTGAAACCGGCGCGCAGGGCCGACTCGAACAGGTAACCCGACAGACGGGTATCCTTGCCGATCACTACCACGCCGCCTCGGTGATCCGGTCGGCGCAGCACCTGGCCCGCCGCCTGTCCAAGGCGCAGGGCGGCATCGGCGGTCATCGGATGGAGGTTGGCCAGACCGCGCACGCCATCGGTGCCAAAAAGGCGGGGTGAAGTGGCATTCATGAACGACAATCCTGGTATGAGTCAATCGATTGAAACATAAAGAAAACATACATGATGGAGGCAAAATCCCTTCTCCGTTCAACCATGAATTTCGCAGCGCGACTTTCACAAAATGAAGCGGGACATGCGCGAGAATGCCTAGGATGTGTTGACATATTGCGTCAGCGGCCTTGATACGGCGTTGCGACGCCCCTTCGCGGCTCACATACTCCCTTTGTATGCTGCGCTGCTCGGGTCGTCGCGCCTTGTCTGAAGGCTCGCTGCTTTCATATGTCAACACGCCCTAGCCCAACATGATTGACCATGCATCCATGAAAAACCGACTATTGTTTATCCGGGATCATCTGCCTTTTGGTCATCTCTTCGCAGGGATAGGCAAGCAAGGTCCAATACTCGTCAGACCCTTCACGAAAAGGAAGGGCATACACAAGATGCCTCATCCTGTTAATCTCTCGGAGATTCGTCGCAACCCCTGAAGCGCTCAACAAGCCCCTCTTTCCCAATACCCCTGCGCCACCCGGAGCGCCAAGCGCGTTCCAGCCACATCATGCACCCGCAACAGTGGCGCATCCGCCAGCATACTCACCAGATGTCCAATCCCGTCACGCTCCTTGGGATGCGCCAAGCCGCTCAACTCACCCAGCAACCGCTTGCGCGAAAAACCCAGCATCAGCGGCATGCCCAAACCCCGAAATACCCGTCGCCGCCGCAACAATGCCAGATTATGTTCCCGGCTCTTGCCAAACCCGATGCCTGGATCGCACGCCAGCATGCGCATCCCACACTTTTCAGCCAACGCCTGACGTTGTGCGAGAAAATCATACACCTCCACCACCACGTCATCATAATGCGGGGCGTTTTGCATCACCTCCGGACGGTCGGCCATGTGCATCAGCCAAGCCGGAACCCCCTCGGCGGCAAGCCAGCGGGCTGCCTCTTCACCGGCATCTTCTGCCTTCTCCAGACCCGTACCACGCAGCGCGGTGACATCGTTGATCACCGCCGCTCCGGCACGCAACGCGGCGCGCATCACCTCGGGCTTGGAGGTGTCCACCGCAATGGGAATGGCGACCGCTTTGGCCAAACCGGCCACAACCGGAATCACCCGCTCCAGCTCCTCACCTGTTGCCACGGGCAAGGATCCCGGTCGGGTTGATTCGCCGCCCACATCCAGAAAATCAGCCCCGGCCTCGGCCATGACCACGCCTTGGGCGATGGCCGACTGGACGCATCCGGCCAGACCATCCCCGGAAAAGGAGTCCGGGGTCACATTGACGATCCCCACAATCCGCGGACTGGAAAGATCGATCCGCCATTCACCTGCGTTGCCCCAACACCAGACCGGATCCGGCTGTTGATGGCGCGCCAAGGTGCGCTCGATGGCGGTGGCCTCCTGTTCCAGACCCACGGCGGACAGATTTTCGCTCAGGGATTTGACGCCCAGACCATTCAAACGCCCTTCGGCCAGACGCCATACCCCCCGTTGTCGAATGCCCATCCCTTCAGGCAACAACCGATCCCACGCTTCTCGCCAGCCAGCCAATGTGATCGACCAGACCGTGATCGGATCCTCCAGCAGCCCTGACAGGTCTCTTCCGGCGCTTTGGTGACCGGCAAACCAGGAACCGTCTCCTACAAGCGGCTCCATCAGCACCCGCAAGGAGGCGTTGTTCCGGGTCCGCCCATCCAAGCCGTGCGACTCAGCTGCCACTGGAAGCAGTTGAACCTTTGTCGGTGGGCTCCGAGGAACCGGCAGCTTGCGCACTTTCAACCCCACCAGCGCTTTCTACCGGGCGAGGGGAACCTGGCTCGCTGGCATGCGGCTCTGGTGCCATTCCAGGCGCACCAGCTTGCCCGGTGGCAAGCGCATCTGCCGCATCCTCGGACTTGGTCCGTCTTACCTGCACCGCATCCGTCGCCGCATCCGTCGCATCCGGATTGCGATGTATTGGATTTGCAGGTACGACGCGCAGCGGACGGGCTGGATTTTCCGGCTCTGCCTCCTCCTCCTCGTCCTCCTCGTCCTCCTCGATTTCTGGTTCCTTGGCCAGACGCACCTTGTGGCGCGGCATTTCATCGGCCTCCTCGCCGCTGTTGGCCACCACGGCTGCTTTGCCTTTGTTTTTGCGCTTCTTTCTTGGCAGAGGGGGCAGAGGTTTCAAAGCCTCCTCGGCAGACATACCGGCCATCAGATTGGCCACCTCATCGGCATCCAGGGTCTCCCGTTCCAGAAGCGCCTGGGCCATGATGTGCAACACCCCCATCTTGTCCTGGAGAATTTGTCGGGCGCGCTGGTAGTTGCGATCAATCAGCCCGCGCACCTCCATATCGATGGTCATCGCCGTGGCCTCGGAGATCAGTTTGTGCTGGGTGATCTCTCGTCCCAGAAAGATCTCCTCCTCCTTGGCCCCGTAGGTCATGGGTCCGAGCTTGTCGCTCATGCCCCACTCGCAGACCATGCTGCGCGCCATGTCGGTCGCCCGTTTGATGTCGTTGCCCGCTCCGGTGGTCAACTGGTCGAGAACCAGCTCCTCCGCCAGACGGCCTCCCATCAGGACCGAAATGTTGTTTTCCAGTTGTTGACGCGAGTAGCTGTGCCGATCCTCGGTGGGGAGTTGCATGGTGAGACCCAGGGCGCGTCCACGTGGGATGATCGTCACCTTGTGGACCGGATCCGTGCCCGGAATCGAGGCTGCCACGATGGCGTGGCCTGCCTCATGATAGGCCGTGGTACGTCGTTCATGCTCCGGGATGATGGCTGACTTGCGTGGCTTGCCCATCATCACCTTGTCTTTGGCCGTCTCGAAGTCTTCCATATCCACGAGCTTCTTGTCGGCCTGGGCAGCGCCCAACGCCGCTTCGTTGACCAGATTGGCCAGATCCGCGCCGGAAAAACCGGGCGTGCCGCGCGCCAGAACCTCGACATCCACCGAATCATCCACCGGCACCTTGGCCATGTGCACGCCCAGAATCTGCGTGCGTCCACGAATATCCGGATTGGGAACGCTCACCTGACGGTCGAAGCGTCCGGGGCGCAGCAGCGCCGGATCGAGCACGTCTGGCCGGTTGGTGGCAGCCACCAGAATCACCCCTTCGGCAGATTCAAAACCATCCATCTCCACCAGAAGTTGGTTCAGGGTCTGTTCCCGTTCGTCGTGTCCACCGCCGAGTCCGGCTCCGCGATGCCGTCCCACGGCATCGATCTCGTCGATGAAGATGATGCATGGGGCATTCTTTTTCCCCTGTTCGAACATGTCGCGCACTCGCGCCGCGCCCACGCCCACGAACATCTCCACGAAGTCCGATCCCGACAGGTTGAAAAACGGCACATTCGCCTCGCCGGCAATGGCGCGCGCCAGAAGGGTCTTGCCGGTGCCAGGCGGTCCGATCAGCAGAACTCCCTTGGGAATCTTGCCACCCAGGCGTTGGAATTTCTGAGGATTGCGCAGGAATTCGATGATCTCCTGCAACTCCTCCTTGGCCTCGTCGATGCCGGCCACGTCGGCAAAGGTCACCTTGCCCAGGGTTTCGGAGAGCATCTTGGCCTTGGAGCGTCCGAACGACATCG